>CAJQQM010000272.1 GCA_905480485.1 uncultured Aureispira sp. | reverse complement strand
GTTTATATGTATAAAAATCGAAGATAATGGTATCGGTATCGATTTGCACCGTCACGGCGCTAAATTATTTGGGATGTACAAAACCTTCCATAAAAATGAAGACGCAAGAGGTATAGGATTGTTTATTACCAAAAATCAGATAGAAGCAATGGGAGGTAGGGTTGAAGCAAGTTCAGAAATTAATAAAGGAACCGTATTTTCGGTGCTTCTGAAAAAACCAAGCCAAACATAAAAAAAGGGCAGACAGTAATTTGTCTGCCCTTTTTTGCTGAACTGCACCGTTTAACTCTTTTCTTTAAACAAGAATTTCTGGTCTCTCAGGTCAACAAAAATTTGATGCACCTTATCTAATTCTTGCACTTTATCGTTGCTGATAAAAAGTTGCTTTAGCTGATAACTCGACTGAATACGAATCATGTTAGGTTTGAGTTGAGTCACTTTGAATTCGTAACTCGCATAGTCATTTTCTAGCTTTTGATTGAGCTCGGCAGCATTGGTCAAGGTAGTCTCTTTTTCAAATACAAAGATAACTTCTTCTTTATCTGTACCTAAAAAGGGAACGTGGTAATCTAAAAAACGATTTTTAGCATTGGTAACATAGCGGATATTGTGACTAAAAAATTCATCGATGTCGATTTGATAAACGCCTTTTTCCTCGCTGATTAAATTATCTACATTTACTTCATATTTGTATTTAAAACCGTAGTGATTCAGAGGCGAAGAATCTAGTTTGAGTACTTTAGCACTTTTGACGGTAGCGGTAACGGATGCTTGTGCACTATAATTACGATCGAAATTGCGTTGCAATGCTTTTACAAGCGTATCTGCTTTGTGAGCGGATAAAATTTGCCCTCTAGAGTTTCGTGCATTTAGTCCACTATAACTATTGCTTACTTTTTGGGTGACTTGATTGCTTTTAAAGCTGACAATTGCTTGAGTTCTACTAAAACGTTTGTTGTTTTTAGCGTCTTTTAGAACCTGATCCCCAAAATTAATTTCTTGTAATTTGGCTTGTCGGTCGGTAATGTCTCGCATGTAACATTTTGTATTATAATAATTCCATGGAAGTTCATTCAATCCACCCATGCGACTCAAGCTCATAAAACCATCGCCATTTTTAAAGACAAAAAAGTAATCGCCAATTTGTGTATTCGATACAAAGTTTAGGTCGATAGGTCCACTAAATCTATTTTTACCAATTGCAAGGTAATAGGGAATTTCAAAGCGCTCAAAAAAGTCGCGGTAAATACGCATTAAGTTACGGCTGTCTGTCTTTTCTGCGGTTAAGAAATATTCTATCCCTTCACTTTTTTCATAATCCTCCAATTCTTTGCTCACCATTTTCATTTTAGTCATTATAAAATTTGAAAATAGATAAACACGTTCTACAGGTAAAAGGGCCTCAGGCGTTTTTCCAAAGGATTTGGCACCTTCTGCAAATAAATTGTCATAAAACTCCGTGAGCTTTTTCTTTTTGCGCACCCTTACCTTTAAAAAATCTTCTGCGTATTGAAAAATTTGATCCGCATAATTCACTACTTTAGACAAGAGTTGGTCTTGTCTGAAAGCATCAAAATTAAGCTCATATATAAAATACTCCAAATCTTTTGAAAAAATGGTTCCTTGAGAGTTTGCTTCCGGTACCGCCTTTAGATTGGTCATTTCCCATTTGTAAATTCGATTGGTAGAATTGTTCGATACCTTGGGTACCGGCATACCGTTGTAGATATCTCCTTTGAGTTGCACCTTGAGAGGCACCGAAATGGTAAAAGAGGCATTGAGTATAGGATACGATTTATATAAATTTACAATACGACCGTTGTCTAAAAACTTGGATTCGATAACGGTGACAAGTTCTAATTCATCGCCGACGGCTAAGTCTGGAATATCATAAATAAATAAATCATCTTTACTGTCAAAGTAATCATCCTCTTCGGTAATTTCTGGTGTAGGTAAATCCCGAACATTGTAATCTTTGATTTCGCCAGATGCTTTCCGAATACGTATATCCACCGTTTTGATTTGGACATAATCAGCAATTCTTCCCTTGAATCGATTAAGGACAATCCGATTATAATCTTTTAGGCCTTTTTCTTTCAATATTTTGACATGGTATTGTTCTCTGTAACTAGCCAACTGTTCGATGTAGGGGAATGTGCCTGAAAAAGAACCTCTACTGTAGGTTTCGTAGCTGTAAATTATAGCATCAGCATCGTTGAACGCTTCGGGAACAATAGGACTTGGCAGCATGTCGGATTTCCACTTGTAATCACCAAACCCCTGTGCTAGTGTTAGCTGAATAGTTATAAAAGTCAAGAAAAGAAAAAGAATGCATCTCATAATTAGATTAGTTTGAATTATATATTGGTGAATTGTATATGGATGTTTGCATAAAATCTATGCCGAAAACGTTTATGCACAAATTTAATAAATTATCATAAAAAAATTAAGTAGTATATGACACTTAGATATTTAATTCGACGAAATAATAGACTGTAACGATAAAATTAAGTTGTCATTTTTAGTTACAATACTTTCGTTGTATCTTTGTCATCAACGTTTAAACAATGCAGACTTGTTCCACAGCAAGCAAAAAAATACCTCCAAATGGCAAAAAGAAAAAATAAAGGATTGGGTATCGGTGCCTTATTAGGTAATATTGATGCAGATATCCATCAGTCTAAAAATAAAAAAGAACTCGTAAGCGATTTGTCTAACACGGTTGCGTTTATACCCCTAACCAATATCGAAATCAATCCTTTTCAACCTAGGGTAGATTTTGATCCAGATGCACTAAAAGAATTATCCGATTCAATTGCGGTTCATGGTTTGATACAACCAATTACCGTACGTCATCTAGGGGATAATAAGTTTCAATTAATATCAGGAGAACGACGGTTGCGGGCTTCTAAAATGGCCGAACTTCAGGAAGTCCCTGCCTATATTCGACTGGCTAACGACCAAGAAATGTTGGAGATGGCCTTGATTGAGAATATACAACGTCAGGAACTCAATCCTATCGAAATAGCTATTACTTATGGCCGCCTCATGAAAGAGTGCAAATTGACGCACAAACAATTGGCCGAACGCATGGGCAAAGGCCGCACCACGATAACTAATTTTACGCGCTTGATGACGCTTCCCGAAAATATCCAAAAAGGACTTCAAAAGGGGCTTATTTCTATGGGGCATGCTAAAGCCCTACTAGGTACCGATGATATCGCCTTTCAGTTGGGGGCTTTCAACGAAATTATCAACAAGCAATTGTCGGTGCGTCAAACAGAAAGCCTGATGTCTTTGCACAAACAAGGGGCGACAAATCAAAAAATCAAAACTAAAAAAACGTTGCCAGCTGCTTATCAAAAAGTTCAACGGGAGT
>CAJQQM010000271.1 GCA_905480485.1 uncultured Aureispira sp. | reverse complement strand
GGTATTTTAAAGTCATTTTGCCCAACAAAAATCCCACAAACAAAGAGTGTCATAAGCGGTAAAAAAACAAACTTATTGGCACTAAAAGTATTCAGGAAAAAGCCACCAAAAAATAAAAATAAAAGCTGTGTAGTAAATTCTATGTAGCTAATTTGAGCAGAAGGCATTAAGACAAACAGCAGGCTGTAACAAGAGAAGGAGGCCAAAAAAAGCTTGCCAAAGACTAGCCTTAATTCGTTGTGATTCTTATTCAAAAACCACAACGACAAGCAGATAAAGGTCAATATATAGGTATATAAACTAAGTTGTTCCATCATGATGAAGGGTCTTTATTTTACAAAAAATAGTTATTGAGTCAGTATTTTGTATTCTTTTATTTCGATGGTAGTGCCCCACATAAAAATAGAAATTGTTTCTTTAGATTGCTTACAACTAAGCTGCACTTCTAAGCCCTGATGCTGCAAATCAGCGGGCATATGAACAGGACGCCACTGTTGTCCATTTTGGTCTATTAGCCCCCAAAACCCACCAGACAAATCAACATATTCAACCTTACCTTTGACAATCATTTGCTTCATTTTTGTTTAAATTTAAATATTTTAACGGGTATAACTTAGTTCATTTTTTTGGAAATAATACAAAAATGAGCTATTCTTAGGAATCTATCCCCCAAAACCGATTTTATTGGTCAAAAAATAAAAAAGATGTCGTATAAATTAACCATCGAAACGGAAATTTTATCGCTGATTAATCAGCACAGGGCCCTCAAAAACTTACCGCCCCTTACCTTCCACAAGACAGTTTATGAACACAGCTTACAACATGCTAACAACATCGCATCGAAAAATGTTCCATTTGGCCACCACGGATTTGCTGATAGAATAAAATCGCTCCACCAAGACCTAAAACTAACCGCTGCAACTGAAAATGTTGCTATGGGACAAAAAACAGCAGAAGAGGTTGTTAACAGCTGGATATCAAGCAACAAACATCGACAAAATATTGAAGGTAGTTTTAATTTAACAGGGATAGCAGCCACACAAGACACGGAGGGCATTACTGTATACACACAAATATTCGCTCAATCGCTTGAAGATATCCTCGAAGATAACATCGAAGAAGATCAGTTTTATTTGGTAAGCTCGAAAGCAAGTAATTCATTAAACAACAAAATATTATTATTCATCAATGAATACCGAATACAGCAACAATTAATGCCCCTAACCGTGAAATCTGAAATTGTTGAAGCCGCTCAATTACACGCTCAGAATATGGCTGAAAATCACGCCCCCCTTGGCCACGAAGGTTTTGAAATCCGTGCCCAAAAAATAATACTTCAATTGAATGCACAGCAAGTCGGAGAAAATGTAGCCTTAGGCCCTGCTGACCCAAAAGCAATAATCGATAGTTGGTTAAACAGCCCCAAGCACCTCAAAAATATTGAGGGTAATTTTGCCTACACGGGGATAGCGGCAGTCAGCAAGAACGATCAAGAAGTTTATTATTGTCAGATTTTCGTTCAATAAAGACGAATTACATGGAATATTTGACGCCGCGAAAGGCAGCAAGCCATTTAGCTATTTGTATTTTAACTAATGTGGCCGTTTTTTTGAGTTCAGATTCTAAAGAGCTTAAAATGGTGTGAATAATTTATATATTTGAATGTAAATTCTTTTCGCTTACCTAAACTATTGGTTTATTAATTTTGTCGTCTACATATTATTTAGACTTTGGATTGAATTTGTCAGAATCATACCCTTGGGCTGTATGTATCTCATATCCGATTTATGCTATGTTTGCCTTTACAAAATTGGCCGATATCGAACAACTGTTGTACGTCGTAACTTGGCAAATTCTTTTCCTGACAAAACCTTAGCTGATCGGAAACAAATCGAAAAAAAATTTTACCGACAACTTTTTGATTTGATGGTCGAGAGTATCAAAGGATTCAGCCTTTCGCAAAAATCAATTGACAAAAGAGTTAAATTAGTCAATTCATCTGAGTACCTAGAATGGCTAGCTGCAGGTAAATCTTGTCTAGTAGTAGGTGGTCACTATTCGAATTGGGAATGGGCAGCATTGGCAGCATCCTCTTTCAGTGACTCTAAAGTAGCAGTCCTCTACAGCCCTATCAAAAACATCTACATAGATCAATACATTCAAAAAAAGCGTTCGAAACACGATACACAATTGGTATCCAATCACAAAGCTGCCAAAATGTTTAAACAATTTAAAAATACTTCGACCGCATATGTCATGATTGCTGACCAATCTCCTAGCAATCCAAAGCGTGCACATTGGCTTACATTTTTAAATCAAGAGACGGCCGTACTGCGCGGCCCTGCCTCTTATGCTAAAAATTACGACCTAGCCTTTATGTATGTACATATTTCAAGAATCAAGCGAGGCTATTACCATGTTGAGGTAATTCCGCTTAACATGCATCCTTCCGACACAAAAGCCATTCATCTTAGTCAACAGTATATGCAACAACTCGAGAAAATGATTCGGCAAGAACCTGCTAATTGGTTGTGGTCGCATAAACGTTGGAAACACCGTCCCTTAAAGGATTAATATTAACTTCTCACAGCATTTATAATTCAATTATTAATTATGGCCATTTCTCTCAGAAAAACATGGATAATACTATTGGTATTTGTTAGCATCAATTGCCAATCTCAACAAGATTACGATGTATTTTGGGTGCAGTTCAAAGATAAAAAAAATAGTCCCTTCAGTGTTTTCAAAGCACAGGAATTTTTGAGCCCAAGGGCCCTTGAACGTCGCCAAAGATACGGACTTACGATCGATGAAACGGATTTACCGGTCAATCCATTATACATAAATACAATACTGAAGCAGGGTTTTGAATTGCATAGCCAATCAAAATGGCTTAATGGCATTGCGATCAAAAGTCCAAAAGCCATCGAATCGATATCCTCTTTGCTAGCCTTAGAATTTGTACAAGCAGTGGAAGCTATCGGCTATTCCAGAAACGTACAAACAGCTACAGATTCGATGGGCCCTAGAGACTATCGCAAAAGCTATAAGCAGAAGAAGAGTTTTTACGGCAACGGTAAAAATCAAATTCAAATGCTTAACGGACATTATATCCATCAAATGGGCTATACAGGCAAGGGGATGCACATCGCTATTTTGGATGGAGGGTTTTCGGATATGCGGCGATGTCCGGTTTTTGATAGTTTATGGGCTAATGAACAAATATTGGGTACCCATGATTTTGTAGAGGGAGATGATTTTGTTTTTGAATCCTCTTCTCATGGTCGAAACGTTGCCTCTTGTATGGCATCCAAATTGCCCGGTGTTTTGGTAGGAACAGCACCTGATGCATCCTATTATCTGTTCAAAACAGAAGATGTGAAAGGCGAATTAAGAATAGAGGAATATAACTGGGTAGCAGCTATCGAAGAGGCCGACCGTCTTGGTGTTGATTTGGTGAATTCTTCCTTAGGGTATTATGATTTTGACGATGACCAAATGGATTATAGCTATCAAGACTTGGATGGCCAAACATCTGCAATCAGCAGGGCCGCTAAAATGGCCGCAAATAAAGGAATGCTCTTAGTTTCTAGTGCTGGGAATGAAGGAAGTGGCACTTGGAAGAAAATCACCGTTCCGGCTGATGTAGACAACATTATGACGGTTGGTGCTGTTTCGAGAGACGGATATCATGCTCGTTTTAGTTCGTATGGAATCGGGGACAAATCCTATATCAAACCTAACTTGATGGCAAGAGGTGTTTTAGCGGTCGTCGGTGCCGTAAAATCGTACGAATCAAGTTACAGTAATGGCACCTCCTTTTCTGCCCCTATTTTGGCGGGTATGACCGCTTCGTTTTGGCAAGCTTTTCCGGACTTGAGCAATGCTGAAATAATTCAAACTTTAGAAAATTATGCCGATAACTATAATCGACCCGATACAGCTTATGGCTATGGTATTCCTGATTTTTATGCTTCTTCTAAAGCCCTAAATACCGCCATTATCGAAATAAACAATTCTATCCATTTTTATCGCGTACCGGTTGCTGCTGGACAAGCCCCCTTTTTTGTTTTCAAAAACAAGGTAGAAAAACCTCTAAAATTAAATTTGGAAACCGCCCAAGGAACGCAACTATGGACCAATACCGCTGCTACAGCTAATGAAGCCTATCAAAAACTACATATTGTTCAGATTCCTATCTGGAACGACCTTTCTGCCGGTGTTTATTTTTTAAATATAAGGATGGATGGAAGAGATAAAAAAATTTGCCTTCTTAAATAAAGGAGATTTAAATTGCTTTAAACTGGTTATGAAGCAGTTAACACTAACCCTCGTCGGACATAAAAAAGGTCTCTTGAACGAATACTTTTGTCCGAAATTGGTAAATCTGACCTTTATATAACAAAATCTCCACAAATTATTTGTAAATTTGCAGTATTAATTTGATTGATTATTACTCAAAAAATTCTTATCTGATTTAACAAAAAAGTTATGCAGAACCTAACAATGGAAAGTACTTTAAAAAAAGCGGCTAAGCAAGATCGTTATCAAGGACACGACTATTACGACATAGACGGTTTGTTGACAGAGGAGCAAAAAATTGCTCAGTCGGCTACCCGCGAATGGGTCAAGCAAGAAGTAAGCCCTATCATCGAAGATGCTTACGAAAAAGCTATTTACCCAAGACACCTGCTAAAGGGATTGGGAGAATTAGGAGCACTAGGTCCGAGTTTGCCCGTAGAATACGGCTGTGCAGGAACCGATGAAGTAACCTACGGTTTGATGATGATGGAACTTGAACGCGGTGATTCCGGCATTCGTTCTGCTGCCTCTGTGCAAGGTTCTTTGGTGATGTATCCTATCTATCGTTATGGAAGCGAGGAACACCGTCAAAAATACCTTCCTAAGTTAGCTACAGGTGAAATGATTGGTTGTTTTGGGCTTACAGAACCTAATTCAGGTTCGGACCCAGGTTCAATGACCACAAATATCAAGGCAGACGGTGATTATTATATCCTGAATGGTGCCAAAATGTGGATTACAAATTCACCGATTGCTGACGTAGCAGTGGTGTGGGCCAAAGATGAAGAAGGAATTATTCGTGGTGTAATTGTTGACATGGATACTCCAGGTTGTTCGGCACCAAAAATCGAAGGAAAATTATCGCTACGTGCTTCTATTACAGGCGAGCTCGTGTTTGAAGATGCCCGTATACACAAGTCACAAATACTACCCAATGTAAAAGGCCTCAAAGGCCCTTTATCTTGCCTTACAAAAGCACGATACGGAATCGCTTGGGGAGCTATTGGTGCTGGATTGGATTGCTATGACTCTGCACTAAGGTACTCTCTTGAAAGAGAGCAATTTGGCAAACCTATCGGAGGGTTTCAGCTTACTCAAAAGAAGCTAGCGGAAATGATTACTGAAATTACCAAAGCTCAATTATTAGCTTGGAGATTAGGTACTTTATTTGATCAAGGCAAAGCAACACCAGCCCAAGTATCGATGGCCAAAAGAAACAATGTACATATGGCACTCGAAATTGCAAGAGAAGCGCGTCAAATTCATGGTGGCATGGGCATCACCAACGAATATCCTTGCATGCGTCACATGATGAACCTTGAAACGGTTCTTACATACGAAGGTACGCACGATATTCACCTACTCATAACAGGTATGGATATTACGGGTCTAAATGCTTTCAAATAGTTATTGTGCTAATTAGACTAAACAAAAAAAGGGACGTTCTTTCGAACGCCCCTTTTTTTATGCTTAACATTTAAGGTTTCTCTACTTTATCATCCCCAAATATCTCGTCTACTGAGAAGACTTCAACTTTACCAAGGGTTCGTAAAAAGTCCATATCAATTTTATCTTTGTCTCCCATCACTAAGTAGGTGTATTTACGCCCCTTAACTGTCTTTTGCTGAAACTCCTTCAACATCGCTACCGCAGCATCTCTGTCTTCAGCTATAGCGGCAATTCGATCGTAGGCATCTTTGCGAATATCGCGATCAAAGCCTTTTTTCGCTGCTGCTCGATAATTCCAATAAATACTGCTTTTGGTAATACGTTCTGAATTCATCTTTTTGAGTATTGCCTTGGCAGCATTCTGAATTAATTCTTCTGAAATAGGCATATTTTCAATAATCTCTTGCATCGCCGGAATGGCTTGTTTCATTTTATCCGCTTGCGTGCCGATAAACGCCCTAAAATAATGCGGGTCATCTTTCTTGGAGGGCGAACTATTGTAAGCGTATGCAGAATAAGCCAATGCCTTTGATTCTCTGATTTCCTGAAAGACAATAGACGACAAGCCACTGCCAAAGTATTCGTTGAACAAACGACTATCGATATATTCTTCTAAGGAAAACGCTTCAGTTCCTTTAGAAATCAACATAATTTCGGCTTGGGTCATATCTTCGTAAGGCACAAAAACCACTTTATTTTCTTCGGTAGCCACTTCTTCGTAATCTTTGGCTTTGGCAACCGGCAAAAGCTTAGCGGGTACTTTATGATGTTGGTCCAAAACATTAAGTACTTCATCCTGCGCAAGGGTACCATAATAAAAAATACTGTGTTCGTAAGAAGTTAATTGATTGATGCGTTCAATTAATTCCTGCGAACTAATCTTGTCTAGTGCTGCGTTCGACATACGATTGGTCAGGGGCGAGTTCATACCAAACTTAGCATAATTCATCATGGCATTGTACAAAATAGAACCCTTTTCTTTGCGTTCATCTATGCGTTCTTTTTTTACGGAGGCAATCATGTTTTTGAGCGCCTCCTCATCGGCCTTAGCATTTGACAATAAGTGTTCAAACAAGGTTACACCTTCTTCAAAAGACGATTCTAAACCTGAAAGGGATACATACACCACATCATCGGCTGAGTAGACCGAAAAATCAAGCCCCAATTTAAAAAGTTCAATTTTTAGTTCTGCAGCCGTGTATTTATCGGTTCCAAGAAACTCTAGGTACTGAACCGCCATCGGCATTTTTTCGTCATTTAGCCGCCCCATATTGACTACATAATTCATCGAAAAAGTCTGATTGTATGGATTTTTGATATAATCCAGGCTTATCCCATTCGATAAATTAGTCCTAGCAATTTGTTCTTGATAGTTCAGGAATTTTGGTTGCAATGTTGTTTGTTCCATCGCATCCCATGTGTTTTTGAATGCGGAAATATCTTTTCTGTTGACTTTGACAGGTGTAATTTCTGGCTTAGCAATACTAACAATATCGTTAGACTTCCCTTCTTTTTTGTACAAAACAACACATTGATTATCCTTAAGGTGTTTTTGAGCAAAATCCACTATTTGTTGCTTGGTAATATTGCGCATTTCTTTGTATTGCTGCACAACCTTTTTCCAAGGTTGGTCGTACAAAAAAGCGCTCAACATTTTATTGGCACGCGCATAATTATACTCAAGTTGTTTAATTTCTGAATATTCAAAATTATTAATCACAGCAGCTAACATCCACTCTTCAAAAGCCCCTTTGCGGATAAGCGCAACTTGCTGCAACAATAAATCTTGAACCTCCTCCAAAGTTTGTCCTGTCTTGGGTTGGCCGTTTAACATAAAGGATGAATAGTCGTAGGCCCCTTGCAAGTAGCTATAACTTCTTTCGCCTATTTTTTGCTTCTGCAATAAATTCAAATCCATTAGACCTACCCGACCATTCGACAATAGCATGTCAATCATAGTTGCTATTTTGTGGTCCTCCGAACCGATACCATCTAATCTCCAAGCAATACTAATCGATGCAGGTTCTTTGCTAAAAAGTTCTTTTTTAATTTGTTGTTGTATTGGAGCTAAACTAGGACGATTCCACTTTGGTACTTCTTTGGATTTATAGTTTCCAAAATACTTTTCTATTAATTGAATGGTTTGTTCAGGGTCAAAATCTCCTGCCATAACAATCGCCATATTATTGGGAACATAATAGGTATTGAAATAATTATGAATTTTTTCCATAGAAGGGCGCTTTAGGTGTTCACCCTTACCAATAGTTGTTTGAGTCCCATAAGGATGGTTGGGATACAAGGCTTCATTCATTGCTTTATTCACCTTTCTGTATACATTATTTTGACCAATATTGAACTCCTCATACACCGCCTCTAACTCGGTATGAAACAGTCTTAAAACCAATTCATTAAAACGTTCCGCTTCTAATTTAAGCCATTTTTCAAGACCATTAGAGGGAATATCATTTACATAAACTGTCTGGTCCACCCAAGTATAAGCATTAGTTCCTTTGGCCCCTAACGAAGATACCATTTTGTCGTACTCATTGGTCGCCACATATTGGGCCGCTAAAGAAGATAATGAATCAATTTTTTGGTAAATCTTAGCACTTTCAGCATCCGAAGCTGTTCTATTTTCTTCGTACAGATCCGATATTTGTTGCAAGAGTACTTTTTCTTTATTCCAATCTAACGAAGCAACTTTAGAGGTGCCTTTAAACAACATATGTTCGAGATAATGCGCTAAGCCTGTCGCGTCGGCAGGATCATTTTTCGAGCCTGTTTTGGCAGCTATAAACGTTTGTATCCTAGGTGCATCTTTGTACACAGATAAATACACTTTGAGACCATTTTTGAGGGTATAGATTTTGGCCTTTACAGGGTCATTTTTGACAGTTTCAAAATTAATCTGAGCCTGACACAAGGTCAGCGAGAATAATAAAAGCGATAGACAAAATATAGAATGGGTAAATTTCATGTTAAAAAAATTTATTAATTAAAAAACAGTTTAATGAAATTAAAGCCGACAAAAACAGTATAATTTAGATGTATCTAATAAAAAAGTGAATGTGCAGAACAATACTAATTGAATTTGATTGTTTAGTAGAATAATCAATCCAAGAAATGGGCAGATTATAGATTCCACAAGCGTCAACTACTGTATACGTAAATCACTTAGAGTCCTTGCGGCTAAATCTCCAGGACATCTAACCAACAGAGAAACGATAGAAATACCTGCATTGTCAGAAACATACTTTAAAGTTTTTTTATTCCTTTTGGAAAGCATAGGTCCTTTATTGATAAGATTAGATATTACGCCGTTATTGTTGATTTGAATAATATAACTTTGAACAAATATAGGAATATCTGTTCTTCCATTCGGTAAAAACCCTTTTAAACCAGTAAAATATTTAAGTTTAGTACCAGAAATCGGCAACGTTTGAACAATAGGGTCGGGCATCCGTTTAAACATCTTTTTAAATTCTCCCAGTACTTTTCCTTTGTATTTTATTAATAAAATATGTTCCACGTTACTCGGACGGTCGCCTGTCCAAATAAATTTACCTTTATCATTTTTAACTATTTTTCCATAGGTGGAACTTATTTCTAAATACTTTTCATCTAAATCACTAAATTTTAAAGGTAGAACATTTTTATAGCCAATATACATCACATTTATCACATCAGAAGACCATTCAACAGACTGCCCATTTGACAATTGGTAAGACAAACATAGAATAATTATAAATATACTATTTTTCATTTGTAAAGTTTTTAAACACTTAAGTTATTATATTAACAGAATTTATCGATAATGTTACAACGATACTCAATAAATAAATAAACTAATTTGGGATAAAAGTACAGACTTTTCTACATTTGATGATTGAAGTTAAAAAAAATCAAACTATGATACTCTCCGACAAAGAAATATTAAAATCAATAAAAGAAAGAGCAATAGTAATAGAACCCTTTGACCGAACCTGTTTAGGGACCAATTCTTACGACGTCCATTTAGGCGACTATTTGGCTACCTACAGCGAAAGGGTATTAGATGCCAAAAAACACAACCCTATCGAAACCTTTGAAATCCCAGACGAAGGCTTTGTTTTGCAATCGGGAATCTTGTATCTAGGGGTGACCAAAGAATATACGGAAACACACAATACGGTTCCTTTTTTGGAGGGAAAATCGAGTGTAGGTCGTTTGGGGATTGATATTCACGCAACAGCGGGAAAAGGTGATGTGGGCTTTTGTAATACTTGGACCCTCGAAATTTCTTGTACGCATCCTGTTCGTATTTATAAAGGAATGCCTATTGGGCAACTTATTTATTTTGTGGTAGAGGGCGAAATAGAAAATTATTACAACAAAAAAGCCAATGCAAAATACAACCAAAAAACCATTAAGCCTGTTGAATCTATGATGTGGAAGAATAAATTTTAGCAAAACCACTTTATATGTTGTTGTATTGGGCCACCATAATTAGTTTTATGCCCTTTCTTGTCTACTTTTTTATAAGTGTAAGAAGGGGTTTGCGATTGCGTCGACAAATTGATCGGCTGCAACAAAACAACGAAGTCCTTTTGTTGCGTAACAAGATTTTGAAACTCGAACAAAATGCTTTGAAAAAAAGACAGTTAAAGCAACAACAATCTATTGAAAAACACGCAATTGTCACAAGTCCAAAAATAAATGCATCCACTAGCGGTATCCACCTAATCAAATTCAACCGAACAGCTGCATGGAATACGCCTGCCTATCAAATGTCTGTCGATGCTTTAGGAACTGTTTTGTTTGAAGGAATCAATGCTGTACGATTAAAAGGTTTTTATCAATGGAAAATTCCCAAAAAAAGACTTTTTGAACTAAGCAGTATCATTGAAAAGGCTAATTTTTTCAACCTAAAAAAGACTCAATTTTTGAGCGATATAGAAACAATTGCTACCGTTCAAATTGAAATATACCTAGAGGACGGAACGCATCAATCGGTTATTTTTGATCATGCAGCAAAGTATCCTTTGCAACTTGGCAAACTTGAAAGAAGTATAGACCGATTGATTGGAAGCCAAAAACTCTGGCTCGAATGGAAGCAAAACATACAGCGATTGTCACTCAAATTAGGAAACGAAAGTCACTATTCTTTTGTAGCCTACGATCAATTGTGCTGGTTCAATCGAGGCAAAGAAGTACTTCGAGTCGAAACTACAGGGTGTTGGGCGGCCCTTGACCTAATTGTACAGCAACACGAATCTTTGTGGATAGAAGAAACAACGAATACTTTTTATAATCATCCGGCAGATAGCCTATGGATTGAACTCGAAAATGGATTTCAGTTTTTGATAGCTAAACACAAATACAAAAAAATATACAAGAAATTTGTACAGATAATAGATCAAAAAAGCGCCTTGAAAGCGCCTAATTAGCCGCCAATAAGTATCATAGAACGATTCTTGTATTGGTTGTCGGGATGTTCGGGATCTTCAAAATGAGCCCAGCCTCCACGTTCTTTTTCTTTGGCCTTTACAGTTTCAAGAATCAAGGGGCGAATATCTTCGCCGCGCCTGTAAGCGCCAAGCAAGTCAGATTCTGTGTTCGAAAATAAGCAATTTTTAAGATGTCCATTTGCCGTTAGGCGCAAACGATTGCAGCTGTCACAAAAGGGATTGCTCACCGTGCTAATGATACCAAAGCTTCCTTTGTGGTCTTTAATTTGATAATTAGAAGCGGTATCGTTGGGTCCGTCTTCTATTTTTAGCAAATTAGCTTCCCCAAAATAGGCCCCTGTCAATCCTAAAATCTCTTGTTTAGATACTACTCTGCTCCAATCCCAAGCATTGCCGTCAAAAGGCATAAATTCGATAAATTGTATTTGAATGGGCATCTGTTTGGTAAGCAAAATAAAATCTTGTATTTCATCCAAATTGACATCATTCATCAAAACTACATTGATTTTTACCTTAAAGCCCTGCTTTTGGAGCAATACGATATTTTGCCACACCTTTGAGTAGGTATTTCTTTTGGTTATTTGAACAAAACGATCTGGGCGTAGGGTATCCAGACTTATGTTGATTTTTTGGAGGCCTGCCTGCTTGAAGGTTTCTAGATGCTGATGCACCAAAATACCATTGCTTGTCATAGCCAATTCAACGGGCAAGTTGCCCAGTCCCTTAATAATGAAGTCGACTTCTTTCCGAACCAAGGGTTCGCCCCCAGTGAGCCTAATTTTACGCACCCCCATATCAACAAATGTGCGCGCAATCTGCAGTATTTCTTCATAGGTCATTAAGGTAGACTTAGGTGACAAAGCAACTCCCGCCTCTGGCATACAATAAAAACAACGAAGGTTGCATCGTTCTGTGATAGAGATACGCAAATAATCGTGTTTTCGCTGAAATTGATCTAAAATCATATAGTTTGATTTCTAATTTGTATCATTTGTGCTGCCACCGACACTGCTATTTCAGCAGGAGATTTGCAGGATAAAGATATACCAATCGGAGTATGCACACGTTCTAACAAGGCTGCGTCTAAACCCTTTTTTAGGAGAGCCGCACGAATACGCTGAGCTTTAGTCGAACTTGCCATCATTCCAATATATTTACAAGGCTTTTGAATTAATTGACTCAATATAAGCTGATCTAAGGCCGAAGAAAAACTCATAATGACAATATAATCTAGTGGACTACTCAAAACAAAGTTAGCGACTTTTTTGTAATTACATATAACTTTTTGGTGAATAAGCGTATCTATCTCTTCAGTGGGCAGTTTTTTTCGATTATCAATTAGTGTAATATCAAAATCCAAAAAATGCAATTGTCGGCATAAAGCCTGTCCTACATGACCTGCCCCGATTATAAATACATGATCACGTTGATTAATCATGAATTGATACGACCATTCGTTTTCTTGTCCAAAATGGTACATATATCGCTGTAAAGGCACCTCGTTTAAGACACATGCCAAACGACCGTCCGAGGTACAAACTAAGCTCCATCTACGGTCATTTTGTTTATCCAAAATTTCTTCAATCAAGATTTTGTCGACAGGGTACAAAAAAAAACTAAGAATCGTTTGTTCGCCCGAACAGGATAAACCGGACCAATCTGCATCCTCCTTTTTTTCGTGTGTAAGACGTTGATAAAGAGGCTTGGTTTGTTGGGCTTTCAAGTGTTTTTTGCAGGCTTCAACTTGTTTGTATTCCATCGCCCCACCCCCGATTGTTCCATACATAGAATCATCGTTCGCTATTGCCATAAGATGCCCTTGACGACCAGGACTCGAACCAATGCTTTGTGGAACCATCATTAAAGCGACAGAGCCATCATGCTCGATTTTTTGTTGGATAAAATGCCAAATATTTAGCCGGTTCATCCTACAATATTTTTGCGTCGCCCCTCTAGGATTTTCAAAAAAGAACGGCTTTGAATCTCCGCTAAACTTAGTCCTGTTGCGGTTGCCTCTTCAACAGATATTGCGCCACTATTCAGGGCCTTCAAAAAATAATTTAACAAGCCCTGACCTGTAGCTGCATCGTCAAAAATATCGGTTGTTAAGGTGGCTTGAGCAGCTTTTTCAACAAAATGTTTTAGCCGATTAGCAGCATCCTCATAAGATTCTAAGAAAAAAGCATAAACGGCTGCGTAACGGGCTACAAATTGGGCAGGGTGCAAATCCCAGCCCTGATAAAATCCGTTCCACAAGGAATGCCGCACATGGTCGTAGCCTATTTTCCAGGCACGATGAACAGTTTTAGTGTTTTCCTGCAGTTGTGCATAAGATAAATCATCGCCATGATGCGGCCCTACGGGCATCACATTTGTAGCCCCATCCGACAACCATATACCCGTGTGTGCTAAAGCAACTTTGGTCATGTGATGGGCAAAATCACATACAGGATGATCCATTGTCTGATATTTGGCTGTTATACTACAAGAAGCTGTATAATCATAGGTACCAAAATGACAGGCAATTAATCTATTTTGGCCGGCCTTGATAAAATCCATTAAAGGATTCTTCCCTCCTTCGTTCATGATTGCCTGTGTTGTTTCGACCATCATTTCCATTTTGAGTGTCCCCGGTTTTAATTGATTGGCCGACTCTAACAATTCAAACACCTGCACCAAGGCTTTCACTTGCGCAGTAATTTGTACTTTGGGTAGCATTACAATAAATTGGGGAGGCAATTGTGCATTTGTAAGGCTGCAAAGTGTACTGATAAAAATATCTAAGGTGCGTATTGCTCGGTCTTTGAGGTCTTCACTAAAAGGCTTAATACGAATACCTATGAAAGGAGGCAAGGTATTTTGGTGCATCCCCTTAGCCACCTCTTGGGCAGCATTAACAGCTGTTGCATCTTCCTCTTCATCGCTTCGATTACCAAAACCGTCTTCAAAATCAATCCTAAAATCTTCTAAGGCTTCCTGCTTTAATTTTTCCTTTAGCTTATTATAAACGGTATAGGCTAGCCAATGTGATTCTTTTTTGCGTTCAGTTTCAGGCAAGGCGTCCATTCTATCTTGCAATTGTGTCATTGCGGCTACTTCTTGAGGAAGCTTTTGCCAGCCCTCCAACTGTAAAGCTCTCCCTAAAATACAAAAATTAGCGGCGTAATAAGCTAGGCTTGCTTGGGCAGCTTTTGATAATTTCTGGGCAATATTATAGCTAAACAAATTAGCACCACCATAAACCGTGTGCACCGGTTGACGATCAGGCCGATCGCCTGAATAAATCTGCTGAAAGGCTTGATTTTCTTGCTTTAATTTATCTTTGATGGGGCTTAATAATTCTTTACTGAGTGATATTTTCATAAATAAATGCAACTATTTTTTGATACAATGGGCTAATTAAAAAGATTTTTATCCGTTATAGATTTAGCACAATATAATAATAAGTTGATAAAACCAATAGGAATAAATCCTTCAAAAAAAAAGCCCCTGCCTTCGGTAGGCAGGGACTTTATTTTTCGTTTATAGTTGACTTTAAGTCTATGCGTTGGAATTTTCTAATAGACCGAAAGCTGCTTTAACATCATTGACACGGTTTAATTTTTCCCAAGTAAATGTTTCGTACTCTTTGCCATCAACATGAATAAGGCCGGGCTGTCTTCCCATGTGGCCGTAAGCTGCTGTATCTATATAAATTGGATTTCTCAATCCTAGAGTGCGTACAATGTTAGCTGGACGCAAATCCCACAATTCATTGATTTTAGCCGCAATTTCAGCATCCGTCATATCTACTTTAGCAGACCCATAAGTATCTACAAATAAACCAACAGGCTTGGCTACACCAATGGCATAAGCGACTTGTACTAGACATTGCTTGGCAATTCCTGCAGCTACCATATTTTTGGCGATGTGACGCGTAGCATAAGCAGCCGAACGGTCTACTTTAGAAGAATCTTTTCCTGAAAAAGCACCCCCACCGTGCGCTCCTTTTCCACCGTAAGTGTCTACGATAATTTTACGACCTGTTAGGCCGGTATCACCGTGTGGACCTCCAATTACGAATTTACCGGTAGGGTTGATGTGATAAATAATTTTATCATCAAATAATGATTGTATTCTTGCAGGTAACTGATTGATTACATTTGGAATCAAAATGTTCTTAATATCATTTTGAATTTGCCCAAGCATGGTTGCATCATCTGCAAAATCATCATGCTGCGTAGAAAGCACAATTGTATTCACACGAATTGGTTCGTGGTTGTCGTTGTATTCGATGGTTACTTGCGATTTAGCATCGGGACGAAGGTATGGAATTTGTTTTCCATCTCTACGCAACTTTGCTAATTCGATGAGTAAGCGATGCGATAAATCTAGCGCTAAAGGCATGTAATTATCGGTCTCATCAGTAGCATAACCAAACATCATTCCTTGGTCACCGGCTCCTTGATCATCCTCTGATTTACCAACATCTACTCCTTGAGCAATATCGGCAGATTGTTCGTGTATAGCTGAAAGGACACCACATGAATTGGCGTCAAACTGATATTCTGATTTTGTGTATCCAATTCTACGAATGGTTTGTCTGACTACTTTTTGAACGTCGACATAAGCTTTGGAACGGACTTCTCCACCAATCACAACTTGACCTGTTGTCACAAAGGTTTCGCAGGCTACCTTAGACATTGGATCTTGGGCTAGAAATGCATCAATAATGGCATCAGAAATCTGATCTGCAACTTTGTCCGGATGTCCTTCCGAAACAGATTCGGAAGTAAAGAAATAAGGCATATTTAAAATTTTTAAAAAGTAAACTATTAAATTTCGACACAAAGTTAAACAAAATATCAGACAGAAAGAAAATCTCCATTCTAAATTAGCTTTTTTTGATAAGCTCTTGTAAAAACAAACGCCTATTATAATTTCATCTTGGCTGCTTAAATACTTGCTGAGTAGGCACAAGAGGAACATATTTCGAAATATTATTTTATTAGGTTTAATATTTACAGAATTTAAAATCAAAATAAAACTGATTTTAAAAATTCAATTCAGAGATATTTTTTCTAATTTAACCCTAAATAAGCCGTCAAAATAGTAGTTTTACACTTTGTACCTTACTGCTTGGCTGCGTGGCTGACCTTTTGCAAAGCAATCCATTTTGAATTGAATATATTCTTCTGTTGAATCTAGCATTTTACATAGCAAAAAGACTGGGCAAAAATGCCAAAAAATCATTTTCGAAAGCTATCCTGCGATTATCTGTGATTGCCATAGCCCTGAGTATGACGGTCATGATAATTGCCACCGCTACTGTAACGGGTTTCAAGCATTCGATCAGTGACAAAATATTTGGTTTTTGGGGACATATTCACATTACAAGCAATTATTCTCCTTCATCTTATGCTTTTGAAAGCAGTCCTCTACAGCTAAATCAATCCTATTATCCGTTTGTTGATACGATACGTCAGGTGCAGTATAATCGCGCTGTTAATGATTGGCCAACTACTTTTTTGGAGCAGCTTAGTCAGCTAGATCTAGGAATCGCCCTCTGCCTGTTTGTACTGTCTGTTGTTGTCCTGCTTCTGTTGAATTTTAAAGCCAAAAAACCGACAAAATTATGGAAGTACAGCAACTATTTTGTTTTGACAGCTAGCATGATTTTCATTCTATTTTATCCCTACGAAATCGTTCAAAAAGAGGCTAGATTTTTTTCTAAAGGAGGTATCAGACATATTCAGCAGTTTATTCAGAAAGAGGGAATTATTAAAACAGCTGACCAAATAGAAGGAATTGTGTTGCGCGGAGTTGGGCAGGATTACGACTGGGATTACCTTAAAAGCTATCTGAAAGAAGGATCCGTTCTGCCCAACAAAGACAGTGGTAACCTGCATTCTATACTAATCTCTGAAACAACCGCTCGACGACTCAAATTAAGACTAGAAGATCAGTTCTTAATCTATTTTGTGCAGGATGGTAATTCTTTGGCGCGTAAATTTAAAATTTGTGGTATCTACAAAACGGGCCTCGAAGAATACGATAAACGTTTTGCACTGATCCCTATTGGAGTATTGCAAGACTTAAACAACTGGCGACCTTATCATAGTTTCGGAAACGAATTAGATCTCGAAGAAGAACAATTGGGTATTCGAGCTCTGACAGCCTACACCGCAGAAAATGACGGAGGTTGGAATTATGTTCAACAAAACTTCAAGGAAGGACAACTACTTAGCTTTGATAGTGCAGAATTAGATCATGTTGTAATACCGCATCAAATAGCGTTTAGCAGGCAACTGAAAGTAGGTGATAGTTTGCATTTAAATTACAAGGACAATAGTATTCAGGAGCACAAGCTTCCTTTGTTCGTAAAGGGTATTTATCAAGCTCCCGAAGACCCACAAATCAAACCGACCCTATTTGTTGACTGGAGATATTTAGACCAATTAAACGAGTTACTCCCTGCTCAGGTTTCCGGCTTCGAAATCTTCATTGATCATCTAGACGATTTAGAGGCTTTTGGTAATTACAGCAATTATGTACTTTTGATAGACAAAGAACAATACGCTAGCACGATCAAAGAAATTCAAACGAATATTTTTGATTGGTTGAATTTGACGGATATGAATGAACGTATCATTCTTCTTTTGATGATTTTGGTGTCTATCATAAACATGACCACCTCATTGATGATTTTAATCCTAGAAAGAACCAACATGATTGGGATTCTCAAGGCACTTGGTGCACGCGATTGGACGATACGAAAAATATTTTTATACAATGCAGCCTATATCATTGGTTATGGTTTGCTGTGGGGCAATATGATTGGGATTGGATTGTGTCTTCTACAACTCAACTTTGGTATCATAACGCTTCCTGAAGATCTTTATTATGTATCGGTGGCACCTGTCGAACTAAACTTATGGACGATATTATTACTCAATATTGGTACAATGCTCATTACACTCGCAGTCTTAATTATCCCCTCCTGGCTTGTTGCTAAAATAGACCCTGTCAAAGCCATACGTTTTAGTTAATGTGGCTTTTTTTCAGCCTTCAAAACAAAAAATATCCTTTTTTGAAATTTGAATTTTTCGTTTCTAATTTTTGTTCAAAAACACTAATTAAGGCAACCTTTTTGTATTTTATTTGTATTAATTGATATACAAAATTACGCAAGCATGAAAAACAGAAACGGTTTCCTGTTTAAACAATACAAGGCACCTGAGCAAGATCCATTTGACAGGCTTTTTGAAGTATTCAAAGAGCTTGTTACGCATACTTCCGGCGATGTTGATGAAGCCCTTGACTGGTTGCGTGAACTCGACAAAGAATACCAACTCAGCACCCCCGAATACAGTATAGATGATTTTATTGAAGACCTCAAAAAAAAGGGATATCTCAAGGAAGATACGGACCCACAAAAAAGTGGCAGTGGTTTAGCCATCACTCCCAAGACTGAACGGGCTATCCGACAACAAGCACTCAAACATATTTTTGGCAATCTTCGAAAAAGCGGCGCCGGCAATCACAAAACCAAGCACTTAGGGCAAGGAGACGAACATGATGGCAGTTTCAGAAATTATCAATTTGGAGACTCATTGGATAAAATATCTATGACTGAAAGCCTTCGTAACGCTCAAATCAACAATGGCGCAGACAACTTCAAAATAACCGAAGACGATTTGGTTGTTGAGCAAACACATTACAAGGCTCAGATGAGTACAGTTTTGATGATTGATATCAGCCATAGTATGATTTTGTATGGGGAAGACCGAATTACTCCTGCCAAGAAGGTGGCAATGGCCCTTGCCGAACTCATTACAACCCGATACCCCAAAGACAGTCTTGAAATTTTGGTATTTGGCAACGATGCCTGGTCTATCAAAATAAAAGACCTACCCTATTTGCAAGTTGGCCCCTATCACACCAATACCGTCGCAGGTCTTCAGTTGGCCATGGATTTGCTTCGAAGAAAGCGCAATACCAACAAACAAATTTTTATGATCACCGATGGCAAACCTAGTTGTCTTCGCCAAAAAGATGGGACTTATTACAAAAATAGCTTTGGACTAGACAAACGGATTGTAGGCAAATGCTACAACATGGCCAAACAAGCTCGAAAGCTGCATATTCCAATTACCACCTTTATGATTGCTCAAGACCCCTACTTAATGCGCTTCGTAGAAGAGTTTACGCAACACAACCGTGGAAAGGCATTTTTTACAGGACTCAAAGGCCTAGGGGAAATGATTTTTACAGATTACGAACAAAACAGAAAAAAAAGAATCCGATAATATGAAAATACTACTTAGTGTGTCGTTGTTATTTATGTTGTCTGCTAGCAAAAAAGCCATCGATTTCGGGACTAAAGGAAACAGCAGCGATTGGTATGTGCTCAACGATGCTGTCATGGGGGGCTTATCAGAAGGCAATCTTACCAAAAAAGCCAATTCTATCATTTTTGAAGGTTCCGTATCGCTCGAAAACAACGGTGGATTTGCTTCTATTCGCAGTGCCTACGACCGATACAAAATGGCTTCTTTCAATCAGATTGAAATACGCTACCGATCAAATGCTTACGATTTTGCCATGACGCTTGAGCTTTTTCAACAATTTTATCGACCCTACTTTAAATACAATCTCCCTGACACCAAGAATGAATGGGTAGTTCGAACTATAGATCTCAAGGATTTTAAAGCTTATTCTTTGGGCAAATACTTGGGTTATAAACTCGACAATAAAGACAAAAATAATATTATTAGAATGGGCTTTATCTCTGATGAAAAAAGGGCAGGCGCATACATGATTGAAATAGACTACATAAATTTTATACAATGAAACCGAACATAAATACTTTTGGCCAACTTAAGGATGCCGGTTACCAATACCAGGGTATCAAAGCAGAATTACGCAAAAACTTAGTGCAAAACATTCAAAACCATCGGCCCTCTTTCAAGGGTATTGTTGGTTATGAAAATTCGGTCATTCCAGAATTAGAACGTGCCATATTATCGGGGCATAACATCAATTTTTTGGGTCTTCGTGGTCAAGCCAAAACTCGTTTGGCTCGTTTGATGGTAGATTTACTAGATGAATGGGTTCCGGTCGTTGAGGGGTCTGAAATTAACGATGATCCTTTCAATCCGATCTCTAGGTATGCGCAGCAGCGACTAGAGCAAGAAGGTGACAATTGCCCCATCGAATGGTTATCCCGCGAGGCACGCTTTGCCGAAAAGTTAGCCACACCCGATGTTACCGTGGCAGATATTATAGGAGACGTTGACCCTATAAAGGCAGCTAATCTCAAATTATCCTATGCCGATGATCGTGTGATTCATTACGGGATGATTCCGAGGGCCAACCGTTGTATATTTGTAATCAATGAATTGCCAGATTTACAAGCAAGAATACAAGTTGCCCTGTTCAATATTTTGCAAGAAGGCGATATCCAAATTAGAGGGTTTAAGTTGCGTTTGGCACTAGATATGCAATTTGTGTTTACGGCTAACCCTGAAGATTACACCAACCGTGGCTCAATTGTAACACCTCTTAAAGATCGAATAGGTTCTCAGATTTTAACCCACTACCCTTCTGATATCAAGACAGCACGCAACATAACCGAACAAGAAGCACACCTAAGTCCTTGGCAAAAAGAAAACATCTATATGCCCTCTATTGCCCGCGATCTATTAGAACAAATTGGTTTTCAGGCCAGGCAAAGTGAATTCGTGGATGTAAAAAGTGGTATCAGTGCCCGTATGAGCATAACAGCCATGCAAAACCTAATGAGTACCGCCGAACGCAGGGCTTTATTACGTGGTGACAAAAAAACAGCTATAAGAGTTAGTGATTTTATCGGTATTATTCCTTCAATAACTGGCAAAGTAGAGTTGGTGTACGAAGGAGAACAAGAAGGTTCAGCAAACGTTGCAATGACACTTTTAGGAGAAGCCATTAAAGTACAATTTGGAGAATACTTCCCGAAAATTAATAAATTAGAAAAACCTGGTGCAGCAAGTCCTTATCAGGCTATTGTAGATTTTTTCTACGAAGAAAGTTCCTTAGAGCTTTTGGATGAAATTGCGGAGGATGCTTATCAAAATGCTTTAGACAGCATTCCTCCTCTACACAATTTGCTCCAAGAATACCAAGCCAAAACAGATGAAAAAGACCTGTATTTCATGAAAGAATTTGTTTTGTGGGCCTTGGTTGAATACAAAAAACTAAGTAAAGAACGCTACACACAAGGTATTATGTTTACCGATACGCTCGGCAGTTTTATGGGCAGTTTCGAATCATAAACTTAGCACGTATTGTTACAAAAAAGGAGCCGCAATGATGCAGCTCCTTTTTTATTAGTTTTTGAATACTAATCAATAGATTTAGTTATTTTTGCTGTTTAGCATCTGATAGGCCGATGTACTTATTTTTTGAATAGGTGTTTTGGTCTTGCGTTTAAAAAAAGAAAGGCCAGAAACACAGGTGTCCGAAAATTTTGTTCCTTTGTCATCAACTTTTAGTATCTCAACCTCTAGGTACTCAAAGGTATTCATTCGTTTGCTTTGATTGAATAAATCTGTTAAATCTGCAGCATATGTCCCCGAATAA
>CAJQQM010000270.1 GCA_905480485.1 uncultured Aureispira sp. | reverse complement strand
CCACTTAACAGTTGATGTATTGGTAGCTTTGTGTTATTGCTATTGGTTATTTTTTTGTGAACCAATACTCTGCCCATACCATCTAAAACGCTCAAAATAATTTCATCCTGTTCGCTTTGCCAAGTAATTTTTACATAATCTGAAGCTGGATTTGGTGCAAGGGATAGGCCCAAAACTGTCTGACTACTAGCCGTACTTTCTTGCCAGTTCGGATGACATCCATTTATTTCAAAGCTAAAGTCTTGCACTGTACAATTCTGTGCATCTCGGATGACCACACGGTGTTGGCCTTTTTGGAGATGATTAAATAGGCCATTGGCATTGGTTACACTATAATTAGCTTGTTGATTGATCAGTTCAATGTGGTATGGACTAGAACCTCCTTTTACTTCTACTATGGCTTGTCCGTCATTTAAAAAACAGCTTTCGTCTTGTGTTGACTCGATAGCAGTCTTAATTTTTTCTGGGCGCGTTATTTTGATGGTGGTATCGACCGAACATCCTTGAAGGTTGCTTACGGTGACACTATAAAAGCTATGGCACAAATTGCTAATATCAGCTGTTGTTTCTCCCGTATTCCACAAATAACTAAGCGAGGATGTTGGCTGTTGTACGCTTATTTTAGCAGCTCCTTCGCATCGGTCAAAACAAGGCATATCGCGTTTTTTAACGTCCAGACCAAAAGCAGGAATCTCAGGAACAACGATAGTGGTGTCGATTTGGCATTTGTTGCCGTCGATGATTTCGAATTGATAACTTCCTGCTGCTAGACCACTAAATAAAGATTGGCTAGATTTTACTTGCCCCTGAAGTCCGTAATGATAAACGCCACTTCCTCCACTTGCAGCCAATTGAATAGTTCCATTCGATTGTGCACAATCGGAGCCACTAAGCGTAGTAATTCCAAGCTGTAAGGCCTGTGGTTGATATATCGTGGCATGAATAGTATCTGAACATCCATTTGTATCAATTACGGTAATTTGATAGGCTCCGGTTGCTAAATTGGTAAAATGATTATTGCTTTGAAAATGTGTGCCGTCTAAGGTATACAAATAAGGAATAGCCGGGCCTGTATTGTTGACAAAAATAGCCCCGTCCTGACTGTTGTGACAGTAAGAATCAAAACTTAATGCTTCTAATGCTAGGCTATCAAAAGTTCCGCTCAAAACTAAAAAAGTATCGATTTCAGGAGAACAACCGCGTGCATCGTCTACCCAAATCCCATAATTTCCGTTGGGAAGGTTTTCAAAATGACCTGTTTGGTTTTGATGCGATTGTCCATTATTCCAATCTATCAATTGATAATTGTACGGTGCTTGCCCGCCATTAGCTGTTAAAATAACTTCCCCATCATTAAAGGCACATTGAATATCCTGTACGGATGTTATTTCTAATTGAACGGTATCGCAGGGTGGTACCGCTGGCTGAACAAAAATAGAGAAAGTATAGGTGTTCTGACCCATCAAAGGGCAATAATTATCACTAACATTTACAGTAAAAACATGTAATCCTGTATCTGCAGTAGTGGATTGCCAACAAAAAGTACCCAAATTTTGACTAGGACTCGTAAAAAAATAAGCCGAATCAATGGTTGCATTCCATCCTAAGCTCGTTATTTGATTTGAATCTGCGTCGTTCGAATACAGATCAAAACAAAGATGATCGCCGGCAGTGATATTTCTGTGAAAATTATTAGTACTATCGATACCTGTTAAGGTTGGAACTGTATTCGAACAATGGGTAACATTAAATTGAATATCGCGTACCACCGAACCAATTTTTACGCCATTTCTAAATTCTTCTACCAATACACACAAAATAGCTACCTGTGCAATAGAGGGAGTAAATGAAATGGCACCTGTCAAAGAATCGATAAAAATCCCATTGGAACTAACCAAGGGATTACTGCCCGAAAAGCCACTTTGATACAAAACACTGTGTCCCTCTTTAGAACTACAATCGGTCATAGAGAATCTCAAGTCGTCTCCGTCTATGTCGTTGGCACCATGGTTATAAATAACGGGTTGGTTAACACATCCAAAAGGGACCGGCACATTGGTAAAAACTGGGGCATTGTTGTTAGAACTACTGTTCTCTAAAAAAGTCTCTACATATATTTTGTTACCATAATTGTTGGCAAGCGTTGTGATACTGTAATTCCGACAACAGTACTTAAAACTAATCTTTACTTGACTACAAGCGGCAGGTAGGGTTAGAATACCCTTGCTTACATACTCTTCGACACCATAAACTCCATTTCCGCCATTACAAGTGCTACCGTTGATACCATTGCAAGTCGGGGTGATGTCGGTTACCGCTATTTGCTGAAGTTGAATGGAACCGCTTCCACAGCTTCCAGTCCAGTCGATAATAGGAGCTTGTGGGGCATTTGAACCGTTACAATCTCTATAAAACGATAAAGATACTTCATATTGGTGGTTGCCTAAAGATTTGTAAGTCAGATCCATACCCATAATGTGAGAAGCAGTACTGGGAATTGGTTTAAGCAGCAGTAAAATTGCGATGATGCTGGTTTTGATAATTAATTGAATTGTTTTCATGATCTTTGTTGAATTTGTTTGTGTGTGATATTGGGAATACTTCGTAATTGGCAAGGCTTCGCCTTGATGATTCAAGCACAATTTTGAGCAAAAATCACTGGGTATTGGTGAAAAAATTGATTTATTGAAGGTTGATAGAAGCAACAACCTATGCAAAACAACAATCATTCAGGGGGAATGAGTTTGTTAGGTAACAACTTTGCTTTAAATGAAGAGGAGATAAAGATGGGACTAGGGGTTATTTTTTCCGGCGTACCGCCAATTCATACTATAAAGATACCCTAAGCAGACAGCTAAAACATTGACGATTGTCAATTTAGAAAAAAAACAGTAAAATTATGAAGAAAATATTTGTGGTCTTAAGCAAATATATCTGCCGAAACTTTCACAAGGGGATAAAAAAAACTGCAGCTAGCGTAGCGCTAGCTGCAGTTTAAGAGTATTCTGTAAGGGCTGCTATTTATTCTCCTGCAGCTTTGGCAATTTGTTCACCTAATTCTTCTTCATCTCCAGCTTTGTAACCATTGTGTTTGTAAATGATGTTTCCTTTAGCATCGAGTAATAAAGTATAGGGACAGGTATTGAACCCAAGCGACTGATAGGCAGAATTATCAGGGTTGCATAAAATATCGTATTCCCAACCTTTAGTATCAACAACTCCTTGTACCTTGGGCTTGGTACGGGCATTATCCATACTTACTGCGATAAATTCGATATCGTAGTCGTCTTGCCATTCCTCTAGGTAGTCAGCATTGATATTGTCGAGTTCTTCTTTACAGGGTTTGCACCAAGTAGCCCAAAAGTTGACGACGGTAATTTTTCCTTTTTCCTCTACATATTTTTTAAGATTCACTTTTTTACCCCTTAGGGTTTCCATCGTAAGTGAAGCAGGTAGTTGCTTTTGAGCATAAGAACTGCTAACTAGAAAAAGTAACATCAAACAACTTAGAACGTACTTAGAGCTTTTCATAATTTATTTTTATTTTTAGGTAAATATTTATCGATCAGAATAGGCTTAAAAGCGCTACTATTAAACGCCTTCAAAATACTACTATTCAATTGCTGTGCCAAGTTAGTAATTTTTTTTATTTTTCCGAAGTATAATATGTATAAATGATGATATGTTCATATATTTAATTTCATTTCTAGGAAATCCATATAATTTTAGTAGATTTGTTTTCAATTAATAAATGAACAAAGCTTGTTCATGTTTTATAGTCTAGTTAAAACTTAAAATAGATGAGTTGTAGAAGTGTACAATGTGTTTTTTGGATTTTAATAGCTACTACTACTATGCTAGTAGGTCAAGAGAACAAATTCGGAACTCTAACGGGAGATTTTGAAACTCAGAATAGTTTTTTTATTAGAGATTCCATTATTGGGGCTGCAAACACGCCGCAGTACGACCGACAAAAATTCGGTACTAACAATTGGATGACCCTTAATTATAGTGTTATGGGCTTTGATATCGGCGTCCGTTTTGATGCGTATTACAATTCAAATCTTATCGATCCACTCGATTCTTATTCGGCCTTGGGCTTGGGGCGATGGCACATTCGCAAAGAAATTTTTGGCCTAGATATTACGGCGGGGTATTTTTATGATCAAATAGGAAACGGTACAATTTTTCAGGCATTAAATGCTCGTTATTTGCCCATAGACAATGCTTTAGTGGGAGCACGATTGATCTACAAAATAAACGAAAATTGGCAAGCAAAAGCTTTTGTTGGACAACAAAAAAAGGTAGAAAAACAGCTCAATTTATTTGAGAATTATCAGCCTATTATTGTTGGTGCCGCTATCGACGGATACATAGCTGTCGGAAAAGAACAAAAACTATCATTGTCGCCAGGTGCAGGAGCAATACGTCGAACACTCGACGATAATACCATGAACCAAATTGCAACAGATATTGGATCGTATGCTCCTGAAGATGCCTTTGTGCCTAGCTATACGATGTATGCGGTGTCGGTTTATAATACCTTAACTTGGAACAAATTTACTTGGTTTGTAGAAGGTGCCTACAAAACAGCGGAAGCGGTTAATGCCCTAAATCCTAAAGGTGTTTTAGAAAACAAAGCTGGAACCAATATTTTTACAACCCTTGGTTACTCGACCAAAGGTTTTTCTATTTTGGGGCAATACAAACGCACCGATCATTTTATTATGCGTACTTCGCCTTTACAGACACTCAATCAAGGCCTAATGGCCATTTTGCCTCCGATGGCACGTCAAAATACCTATCGCTTGTCGTCTAGGTACAATGCCGCAACTCAAGATGTCGGAGAACAAGCAGCGCAATTAGATATAACGGTGGTTCCTATCAAAAAGAAATTAACCCTAAACCTCAATTTATCCAATATTTATACTCTCGAACCTATTGAGGGTAAAACAGGAGATGAACGTTTTTTACTTTACAGAGAGGCTAATTTTAATGCCCTATGGAAAATAAATAAAAAAATGAAATTGATAGCAGGTTTTCAGTTTCAGCAGTACAATCAAGATCGCTACGAACAAAAACCAGGAGTTCCTATTGTTCAGACCCTTATTCCCTACGCAGAACTGCGTATTCGTATGAAAAAGCGCAAATCATTGCGGGTAGAATTATCGTATATGGCGACGGAACAGGATTATGGTTCATGGGCCTATGCTTTGGCCGAATTTAACATGAAAAACTTTTCATTTTGGGCCTCTACGATGATAAATGTGATTCCTAAAAAATACAGCAAAGTAGAGGTTTTCTACGAATTTGGAGCCAATTATACCCACAAGTCGAACAAGTTTGAGATCGGCTACAAACGTCAGGTAGAAGGTATTGTATGTACCGGTGGAGTTTGTCGTTATCAGCCGGCTTTTAACGGGGTACAATTTAATGTGGTTTCTTCTTTCTAGAACGTTTCCCTTGATTTAATATTTAATAGATGATAATATATATAAGCGTATGCAGTATACTGCATGCGCTTTTGTGTATAAAGAAGATAGGACTTGCCTTGTAGGAACGGCCTGTATCTTGTATACCCTGTCAAACAACAAATGTTTTTCAGGATTCAAGTTTTGAAAAGATGCTTTAAACACGGTCTATCGTCGTTTTAATAAATTATTTTTGATTGGGGTCATATGCAGCATGCAATGGCTGTCAAAACAAAATAAAAATACTATTTGCCGTACAAATGTAAGTTAGGTACACAAAAAAGAAGGCTGATAAGTAACAAACCCTATCATTTTTGCATCTAATAGTAGCACTACACTCCGAATGATAACAGATAAGATTAAAAATTGTCTTTTTTATCTTGATC
>CAJQQM010000269.1 GCA_905480485.1 uncultured Aureispira sp. | reverse complement strand
ATGCGATAGTACCGTTTATCGTGCTATTAGCTTGTCTCAAAGTGTCAGTAATTCGTTCAGTCAAACTGCTTGTGATAGTTTTACACTACACAACCAAACCTATTACCAAAGTGGAAATTACGCGCAAACACTCAGTACTATCAATGGCTGTGATAGCAGTCTTTTGCTCAATTTAATTATCCCTAAAAATACCGATACGATTAGTGCGTCGGCATGTAATGTATACAGCAATGCTGGAGAAAACTTCAGTCAATCGGGCGTTTATACCAAAAGCTTTACCTCCTATTTTGGCTGCGACAGCACGCTAACAATTAATCTATCGATCCTTTCGAATAGAGACACGACTGTTTTGCAAGCTTGTGATTCAGTTTCGGTGAATGGAGTATCTTATGATAGCAGTGGTATTTATCATCAATTTTATACCAATTACTTAGGTTGTGATAGTATCAAAACCTATTCCGTTGATTTGAGCAATAAAGTATTCGCTACCATCAATCAAAGTGTTTGCGATAGTTTTGTGTTTGGTAATCAAGCGTATTTTAGTTCGGGAACCTATACCAATACTACTACAAGTAGTAGCGGTTGCGACAGTATTACTACCTTAATTTTAGATATTAGTAACGGCAAAGATACTTTTTCGGTAACAGCCTGTAGTGTCTTTAATTTTCATGGTCAAAACTATACAAATAGTGGGACTTATACCCAACAAATCAGCAATTCTATTGGTTGTGACAGTTTGCTAACGTTTTATCTTACGATTGTTAGCCCCACGAGCCAATCCATTAGCGTGACCAATTGTGATAGCTTGGTCTTGAATGGGCAAACCTATTTTAGTTCGGGGACTTACCTACAGTACTTGACTAATTCCTTAGGATGCGACAGTAATTTGACGGTTCAGGTTCAGATTTTGAATGCTGCCCTGACGACAGTTGATATGTCCGCTTGTCAATCGCTGCTTATAAATGGTCAGCAGTATGATAGTTCGGGGGTCTATAACCAGGTTTTTGCACAAAGTAATGGTTGTGACAGTATTGTTAGGTATCAGCTATCTATTACCAATATAGACACGTCTATATTGATGTATCCCGATTCGCTTTGGGCGGCTGGGAATGCCCAAACTAACTATCAGTGGTTGGATTGTAACGATAATTATGCGCTCATTTCAGGGGCATCTAATCAGTCCTTTGTGCCAGCTTTTGATGGGAGCTATGCCGTTCAATTTAATGAAAATAATTGTATTGATACATCTGCTTGTTATCAGTTTTTGTGGTTGCACGAATCTCAAATAGTTCATGAAAATAATTGGCGTATTTATCCCAATCCTACTCAACAGATGCTGTATGTCGAACAACAATTAAAGCAATATGTGCAGGTAGAATTGGTCGATAATTTGGGTAGGATAATAGATCAAAAGTATACGAATCAACAATTGATAGCCCTTGAAATGCGAAATTTACCTGCTGGAGTATATCATTTGAGGTTAGGCCAGGGAACATCCTGGACGCATAAGAAAATCATTAAAATAGAATGATTATGCGCTTCGGGTTTGGGTAGTTTGTGCCCGTGCAAGATAAGAATAAAACCAACTGCAAGCCTATAAGCCGAATCCTGTACTTTTAAAAAAGCCTCTGTCATTTATCTAGGATAGTAGTCGCCTACTACCTCTATCTGCCTACCCTCCGGCAAGGGCGAGCAACCCTTTGACCTAAGTCATACCGGTATACATGGCATTTCAACACACAAGGTTTATCCGCTGTTGATGTTGCCACCTACAGCCGTGCGCTCTTACCGCACGTTTTCACCCTTACCCCAAACGAATTTAGGGCGGTTATTTTCTGCGACACTTGCTGTATTCTATAAGAACCCCACCCGTTAGGTGGTGTGCTGCTCTGCGTTGTTCGGACTTTCCTCACGGCACAAAGGCCCCGCGACAGAGCGGCTTGCAGTTGGTTGGCAAATATAGCTTTTAATGGTCATTAATTGGCTTATTTTGGTAGTAAAGTTTTTTATAAATCTAGTTATAGCAGCCTTAAATACAGGATAGAATAATTCTAAATAAAGCCATCCTTCAAATAAGCAATAACATAGTTGCATAATTGCTGTTGAATAGATAAATTGCAACTTATTAGTGACTAGTTTAGATATATACACTGATAATAACCAATTTTAAAATTAAAATAACACACTAAAATGAAGTGGATCGCAAACTTCCTTTTGTCTTCTTTAGGAAAAAAATTAATCATGTCTCTGACTGGATTGTTCCTATGTTTGTTCCTTGTCGTTCACATGTTGGGCAATCTTCAGTTATTCGTTGATACTGATGGAGAGGCTTTTAATTTGTATGCCTACCAAATGACACACAATCCTTTAATCAAGATAATTGCTTATGGTAATTACTTTTTCATTTTGTTGCATGCCGTACAAGGTATTCTAATTACTACACAAAACAGAAGCGCTAAGGGTATTGCCTACCAAGGAAAAGAAACAGCAGACACGCAAGCTAAATTGGCCGCCAAAAATATGCGTAATCTGGGTTTGTTGATCCTTGTATTTATCGGCTTACACATGTGGCAGTTTTGGGCACAAATGAAGTTTTTTACCGTCACTGAAGTTACTTACGGCGACCAAACTGTTAAAGATTTATACACCTTGGTACGCTTTGCTTTTTCTGAGGCTTGGGTGTGTGTATTCTACTTAGTTTCATTAGCAGCCCTCGCTTTGCATTTATTGCATGGGTTTTGGTCTGCGTTTCAGACCATGGGTTTGATGAATAAGAAGTATAGCCCATTAATCCGGGGCCTTGCATTGGCTTACGCCATATTTATTCCTTTGGGATTTGCTTCAATGCCTGTGGTTTTCTTCCTTATGGGGGCTCCACAATAGTTGCATAGCTTATTTTAAAACAGCATTAAATTTTACGTATCCTATGAAAAAATTTCAATCAAATGTCCCAGAAAGTGATAATATCGCTAACAAATGGACAGAATACAGATCAAATATGCCATTGGTCGCTCCTAACAATAAAAGAAACATTGAGGTTATTGTAGTTGGGACCGGGTTGGCAGGTGCTTCAGCTGCTGCCACACTTGGAGAGTTGGGTTACAAAGTCAAAGCATTTTGTTTTCACGATAGTCCAAGAAGAGCACATTCAATTGCGGCTCAAGGCGGCATTAATGCCGCCAAGAATTATCAAAATGATGGTGATTCAGTATATCGTTTATTTTACGATACGGTAAAAGGCGGCGATTATCGTTCTAGAGAGGCTAATGTGCATAGGTTAGCCGAAGCTTCCAGAAACATTATCGATCAATGTGTAGCACAGGGGGTTCCTTTCGCAAGAGAATATGGTGGTAATTTGGCCAATCGTTCTTTTGGTGGCGTACAAGTATCTAGAACATTCTACGCAAGAGGACAAACCGGGCAGCAATTATTGATTGGTGCTTATAGTGCTCTATCGCGTCAAATATCTTTGGGAAATGTGGTCATGTACAACCGTCACGAAATGTTGGATTTGGTGGTCGTAGATGGCAAAGCTAGAGGTATTATTGCTCGAAATTTACTAACAGGTAAATTGGAGCGTTTTGGTGCGCACGCTGTCGTACTCGGAAGTGGTGGTTATGGCAACGTATTTTATTTGTCAACCAACGCTATGGGCTCGAATACAACGGCTAGTTGGGCTGCACACAAAAGAGGTGCCTATTTTGCCAATCCTTGTTATTGCCAGATTCACCCTACATGTATTCCTGTTTCGGGAGATTATCAGTCTAAATTGACGCTCATGTCAGAGTCTTTGCGTAATGACGGACGTGTATGGGTGCCCAAACATAAAAAAGACGTAGAAGCGCTTCGAAATGGAACGTTACAACCTACTCAATTAAAAGAAGAAGATCGCGATTATTACCTAGAGCGTATTTATCCATCTTTTGGTAACTTAGTACCCCGAGATGTTGCATCAAGGGCTGCCAAATACCGTTGTGATGACGGATATGGTATTGGGTCAACTGGCTTGGCTGTTTATCTTGATTTCTCGACGCGGATAATCGATTATGGTACCTCTGAGGCTACTTCGCTTAATATCGCCAATCCTCCTATAGATAAAATCAAGGAGTTAGGAGAGGCCGTTGTGAAGAAAAAATACGGTAATCTTTTTGAGATGTACGAAAAGATAACAGGAGAGAATCCTTACAAGACGCCGATGCGTATTTTTCCGGCAGTGCATTACACGATGGGGGGGCTTTGGGTTGATTATAATCTCGAAACTTCAATACCTGGTTTGTTTGCAACGGGTGAATGTAATTTCTCTGATCATGGCGCCAATCGTCTTGGTGCTTCTGCATTAATGCAAGGTTTGGCGGATGGTTATTTTGTGTTGCCGTACACGATCGGAACATTCTTGAGTGAAGAAATTCGTACGCCTAAAATTAGTACTGATACGCCTGAGTTTGACGAGGCAGAACAAGCAATTGGTTCTAAAATAGACCAACTACTTAATGTAAATGGTACCCGTTCGGTAGAATCCTACCACCGTGAATTAGGGGTTGATATTATGTGGGAATTCTGTGGAATGGCACGAAATGCCGAAGGCTTAAAGCTTGGTAGAGAAAAAGTGCGTGCGCTGCGCGACGATTTCTGGAAAAATGTCTACATCCCGCATCAAGATAAAAAAGGAGAAGAATTCAACCCTGAGCTAGAGAAAGCACTAAGGGTAGCAGATTTCTTTGAATTGGCGGAGTTGATGATGGTCGATGCATTAGACCGTAGTGAGTCTTGTGGGGGGCATTTCCGCGAGGAGTATGCGACCGAAGAAGGGGAGGCCTTGCGTAATGACAAAGATTATGCATACGTAGCAGCCTGGGAATACAACGGACTTGTAGAGGACCCAATTTTACACAAAGAAGAATTGGAATTTAATGACATAGAATTAAAAACCCGTTCTTACAAATAGTTGTTCTAATTTGTAAAGCACTTAAAAACTAAATTATGGCTGATAATATAAAAGTAAATCTATATGTTTGGCGTCAAACTGGGCCAAACGATAAAAATGCTGGCATCAAAACATACAAAGATGTAGCCATCAATACGCACATGTCTTTTTTAGAGATGTTGGATGTATTGAACACTCAAATTATTGAAAACAAGGAACAATATCCTGAAGGTCCTATTTCTTTTGAACACGATTGTAGAGAGGGTATATGTGGGGCCTGTAGCTTAGTTATCAACGGTCGGCCACATGGACCGATGCAAGGGACGACTACCTGTCAGTTACACATGCGTCATTTCAACAATGGAGACAATATATACATAGAACCTTTTCGCGCCAAAGCGTTTCCTGTAATCAAAGACTTGGTCGTTGACCGTAGTGCTTTTGATAAAATTATTCAGGCAGGTGGATATGTGTCCGTCAACACCGGGGGGGCGCCTGATGGTAATGCTATTCCTGTTGCTCAGGAAATTGCTGAAAATGCTATGGACGCTGCTGAGTGTATCGGATGTGGTGCCTGTGTGGCTGCTTGCCCTAATGCGGCTGCAATGTTATTTACATCGGCAAAAGTATCACACTTGGCTTTGTTGCCTCAGGGTAAAGCAGAGGCTTCTTTGCGTGTCAAGCGTATGGTTGCACAGATGGATACGGAAGGTTTTGGCATGTGTTCTAACATAGGCGCTTGCGAGGCTGATTGTCCGAAGGAAATATCTATTTTGAATATCGCAAAAATGAATCGAGAATTTATACATGCTTCTTTTGCCAAAGGAGACTAAGCTATATTCGCTCATTTTAAAAAGCCGAAGCAGACATGCTTCGGCTTTTTTTATTCCTTAATCTTAGACTTCTTCGAACACAATTCTATAGTGACAGCCTTTACCTTTGTCTAAGTTGTGTTCTATGGTTCCGTTTAGTTGAATTATAAGCTTGTGTATGAGTTTTAGACCGAGTGATTTTGTTTTTTTGATGTTAAGGTCCTTTGGTATTCCTTTGCCGTAGTCGCCAATATCTAGTTGAAATTGTTGAGCATTTATCTTTTTTAGATAAATATAAAGGATGCCTTCCTCTTCGATTCCATATTTTAGCGAGTTTGTAATTATTTCGTTGATTATGAGTCCTAATGGAATGGCGGTGTCAATATTTAATAAAAGTTTTTGAGATTGTATTTTTACATGAATATCATGTTCAAAACCCTTGTACGAATGAATTAAAGAAGTAGATAATTGCTGAAAATAACTAGCAGAATCTGTTTTACTTATATTATCTGATTGGTACAATAGTTCATGTACTAATGCGATGGAGTTAATGCGATGCTGACTACTTTTAAATATATTCTTTACTTTGGGGTCTACGATGGTATTGCCCTGCAAGCCCAATAAGCTAGTAATAACTTGTAGGTTGTTTTTGACGCGGTGATGGATTTCTTTGAGTAAAATTTCTTTTTCCCTGTTTTGTGCTTCCACCGCTTGCTTTTGCTCTAATTCAAGGAATAAATCTTCAAGTTCTTCTCCTTGTATATTAATGGTCAGTTTAAGGGCGTCTAGATTGGAGTGCTTTTCTGATACAGCTAATTTTTTAGAAAAATCTCGTTGAGAGTATGAAAAAAGCACCTCTTGTATAATTTCGATTTCTTGTTCCATTTTAGTTTCTGTTACCGACAAAGTTTGGTCTGCAACCAATTCACTTAAATGTTCAAGGATTTCAAAATC
>CAJQQM010000268.1 GCA_905480485.1 uncultured Aureispira sp. | reverse complement strand
GTTCTTTTCGTATCTCGACGGTAGTAGTTCAAAATGATATTAGCTACAAAATGACTGTACGCTAAATTGTAGTTAGCATAATCTACAGCATCTATCTGTAGTTTAGATTGGTTCCTGAACAAGCTATGTATTTCGTGCGGTTTGCCAAATAGCCAATACAAATAATCAATTTCGTGAATTAAATCTAAATGAACGCCTCCTCCCATCTCTTTATTGGCACTATATACTTTCTTGTAGTCTTGTCCTGCCCGCCAATCCGGAAGGTAAGAACCACAATAACTGTTTACCTCCTGAATAGATGAAATCTCTTTTGTGTTCGAAAGATACTCTTTTATGAACCTCAGGCAGTCTAAAAAACGTAAATTACAAGCAATGTACGTAAGCTGTTCTTTGTTCTGAAACGACTGAACTAAGGAAGCATTGTTTAGGGTACTATGAAAAAGGGGCTTCTCAATAAAAAAGGCAGTTTCCCAATGCATTATTTTTTGTAGTATAGTAGCATGTAAAACTGTAGGATTACACAACATTACAACATCCCAACTTTCTGATTGATTTTCGATAGCATCCCAATCGTATAGGTTTTTAACTTTGCTGTATACAGAACTTTTAAGCTGAGAACGATAGGCAAATAATTCTATTTTGGGGTAGTAGGTTTCTATAACATGAATGTGTTTTTTAGCAATAGACCCCAAACCGATTATTAGACATTTCATAATTCAATATCTAATTTGTTGTGGGTAATGAGATAGTCCATAATATCAAAATCTAATGGGCTGTCTACATCGAAACAAATATGCGGCATAACATAAACTAGTGATTTGGAATTAATAGTATAGAAATCGTCCCTTTCAAAACAGCTTCTTTTAAAGTAATAAAATGAAGCATTCATTTCATAGACTTTAGGCGCCATTTGTCTACTCAGCACGTGATTACCTGGTGGCTTTGATAACTGGACAAAACCATCTTTTTGCTCCTCCACCATATTAAAATAGGGGTTTTTGTGGGCAGGGCTAACAGAGAATAAATTGAGGGCTGTTTTGTTTGAATGTACTAAATCTAAGCCAAGTTCCAAGTCTTGAACCGTTCGGATTGGCGCAGTTACGTCAAGGTCTAACAAATAATCGAAACGAATTTGCATTCTTTTTTCCTCATACAAAAGGACGTCTTTCATTGCATCCAATTTGCCTGCTTTATCCGTGGCAAGATATTCGGGCCGTTTATAGGCGGTTGCCAAACCATATTCAGCAGCTACTTGAACGATTTTTTGACTATCTGTCGATAAGGCAATATGAACAGTATGCGCACTTTGTGTTTGAAACCTTTGGGCCGTTCGAATCGAATACGCAATTAGAGGCAAGCCTGCAACGGTTTTGATGTTTTTTCCAGGAACGCCTTTTGAACCGCCTCTAGCACAGATAGATATGAGTATATTCATTAGATTGTTTAAAATTTGATATGCGTAATATCTTCATTCGCTTTTTTAAAATCATTTGGTTTTCCAATGTCAAGCCAATATCCAACAATAGGGTAATGTAACAAGGTTTTTCCTTGCGCAATTATCATTTCCATAAAATCGGTTGCATTGAACATCTGCCCCTTTGGAATACTATTGATTAAGGCTGATTTAAAAATATAAATTCCAGCGTTAGAGTAATAGGTATATGTCGGTTTTTCTTTAAGGGCTACAACATTTTTGTTGTCTGTTTCTAGTACTCCATAAGGTATTTGAACTTCGTACGGAGTAGTTGCTACAATCATATCCCCGTTTTGGTTTATTAACTGTTCGAACATTGCTTCATAGTCGATATTGGTCAGCAAATCAGAGTTCATCATTAAAATGTACTCCTGTTTAAATTCAGGGACAAGTGTTAATGCACCCGCAGTACCCAAAGGAGTGTCTTCAGTGACATAATCAATATTAATATCTCTATTGCTACCGTCTCCAAAATAGTCTATGAGTTGCTGCCCAAGGTATCGGATAGATAGTGTAATATTTTTTACCCCAAATCCAGATAAGCGATCTATGTTGTATTCAATTATTGGTTTTCCTCCAATTTTGAGTAAAGGCTTAGGCGTATCTTTTGTAAGTGGCATTAATCTACTCCCTTTTCCTCCTGCCATGATAACCGCATCTAACGGTAATTTTGAATGTTGCACATCGAAATTAAGTACATCGACAAGTTGGTGGTTTTTGTCCAAAATAGGAATAAAATTAATTTGTTTTTTCCTTAAGTTTTTAATGGTACTTATTTGGATATCTTCCGCTTTCAAATAATAAAAGTCAGGATTAGAAACCTCTACTATAGTAGCCTCTATTTTAATATTATTTATAAGCCCTCTTCTGATATCTCCGTCTGTCACACTCCCAATAACTCTTTTGTCGTTATCGATTACAAACATTGTCAATTCTTTGGGCAAATCATTGATTCGCTGCAAGGTATTGTGAATACTATACGATTGATGTACCAAATATTTATTTAAATTTTTCATATTATATTAGTGGAACTCCCGACAAATTTTTGGCTTAACTTAATGTTTTTAACGACAGTGTTCCTGCACTATCGATGCAGTTTGACTTAATTTTTATAGAAGATTAGGGAGAATTTGAATCTACTATTGCCCCTAAATTCATTTGAATAAGGCCTCAGCCATTACATCCTAAAGCATCGCGATTATAAGCTTTATCCATGCAATAATATTCGTTAATTGCAATCAACTAACCCAATTTTTTAGCGCTCCGAGGATAGGTGTTTTACCCTCATCTAGCTAGATATCTAGGCCTCACGGAAAGGCTTTTTGTGGTTGTTTTTGAGCAATACGCTGCAATTAATTACTCCATCTTTAATAGGGCGTCCACATCCACTGTTCCGTGACCAGAATATCCAATTGTTGCTATAGCTTTACCCGCGGTCCAAATTATAAAATTTTTTTTGTAAAATATCCTTCAAATTTACTTTTTTAATAATATCAATTATTGTAGCGCTCGCTCCGCCCGTTCCGTAAGGCGAATCAACCTGTTGTAATTCTGCTTGAAACCCGACGGAATAAACAGATCGGATAGCCGCTTGAACCGCCGCTTTGTTTGGAGCACAATCCAAAACACTTTTAGCTTTTACCCTTCCCTTTTGACGATCACCTATATTGATCGTTGCAAGCTTAAAAGCGGGGGCCTCGATTAGTCCACTCGATGAATTACCAACCATTGCATCCATATACTGCAAGGCAGACAAAAACCGGAGTGACCCCAAGGAATGAAACGCTATTGATTTTTGAACGTTTCGGGAACAATATGCATCAATCATTTGGTTGATAATACGTCCGTTATTGTCGGCATTTGCCTTCGTAAAGATCAAGAGTGTATCCTGCAAACTATCCAACGCATCCAATAATTCCTGAAAATGTTTTTCTGAAGTATTGTCTTCTAGTGTAACAGGGTGAAACGTAATTAGTAAATTTTTGCGCTGCAATTTTACCCCGATACTATCCTCAAATTCAGCTTGATTTAGCAATTGAAGTTTCTGGATATTATCCAGGCCCAAGCCCCCTACATTGTAGACCCGACTTGGATGTTCTCCAAGTTGTATGACCCTGTTTTTATATTCCTCGGTTGCCGTAAAATGAAAATGACTCATTTTGGTAATACAGTGCCGCAAAGACTCATCTATTGCGCCCTCTGTTGTCTCTCCTCCGTGTAAATGCACAATGGGTATTTTGGCAATCATAGCTGCAGACGCTGCTGCAAATATCTCAAATCTATCCCCTAATACCACCACCATATCTGGATTCAAATCCTGAAAGACCTCGGCAAAAGATATTTGAGCAAGGCCAATCGATTTACTAATTCCAACAGAACTATCCGAAGAAAGAAGCATTTCTATTTTTTTGTCGATCGTAAACTCCTGTTCAACCACCCGATAGGTCATGCCAAATTCAGGAGATAGGTGCATTCCCATCACAATCAACTGCAGCTGAAGCGTGGGTTCTTCTTTAACCCCTCTAATCAACCAATAAAGCAGTCCAAACTCAGCACGAGAGCCCGTTATTACACAAATTTTTCGTTTCATTAATTACAATTTTTCAATATCTTCTAAGGTCAATTTATATTGATTTGGCAGATCTCTTTTTGTTTTTTGACCAATTATGTTGCGAATTTGCATGGGGCTAATACCATCACCTGGCCGAAGCGTTACTAAATCTTCGGCCACTAGAACATGCCCTTTACTTAGGGAATGCGCCAAGTGTAAACTCTTGCGAGCGACCACTACATTTTTAAGCTCTGAACCTGTCGGCTGTTTGATGTCAGAACCCAAAGCTTGTTCGATATTTCTAATGGCGCTTACCATTGCTTTTAGTTCTTTAGGTTCTAGAGACGCTTTGTGGTCCGGCCCTTTCATTGTTTTGTCCAAGGTAAAATGTTTTTCGATACAAACTGCCCCCATAGAGACTGCTGCAATTGGCACTTCGATTCCTAAGGTGTGGTCGGAATAGCCAACCCTGACATCAAAGGAATTGGCAATTGAATTCATTGCCTTCAAGTTGACATCTGACATGGGAGTTGGATATTCTGTATTGCAATGTAAAACAATGATATCTTCTCTGCTAACTCCTTTTGATATCAATACATTAAGTGTATTTTCGATTTCCTCCATCGTAGCCATACCGGTCGACAACAGTATTGGCTTTTTTTGACTTGCAATTTTTTCTAACAAAGGCAAGTTGGTAATTTCACCGGATGGAATTTTAAAATAGTCTAAATCAAAGCGATGCAATAAATCGACACTTTCGATATCAAAAGCTGTTGATAAAAATTTAATCTGTTTTTGAACACAATAGTCGGTTAGTAATTGATGAGCCTCAAGGTCTAGTTCTAATTTCTTTACCATGTCCAACTGAGACTCCGAGCTACCTGTAGTCGATTGTTGATAAAGCGCTTTAGGCGCTGCTCGACTAACAATCTTTTCGGCTTTAAAAGTTTGAAACTTAACGTAGTCAGCACCAGCATCTGCAGCAACATCAATTAATTTCTTTGCTAATTCAAGATTGCCATTGTGATTGACACCCGCTTCAGCTATAATGATTGTTTTATCCATTATTTCCATTTTTTTTTAACTTCTCAAACTCTTTTTCTGTGTAAATTGCAGTAAGTTTGGTTATTTCAACCCCTTCTTGCCCCGCCGTACGTTCTTCTTGGTACACCAATCCGATTCCCTTGGCATATATTTCGATCAGTCCTTTTTTGACCGTCCAATAACCGCCTTCTTCTACATTTTGAATATCGTACAAATCGGTATTTATAAAACTAACCGCCTCTATCGTATCGCCAAATAACTGGTATTTTAACGGCTGTCCAAATTTTCGATCTCGGACCAACTTGGCGTTTAGAAAATCGGGCGGTAATTTCATCTCACAAACAAATCGATAGGCCATAATAGTATCTAAAGATGCTTTAAATGGAAACACAATATTTTGACTAACGCGGTTGGGATAAATAACTAATTCTTGGGTATTGGTGTCTTTAACATGAAAATCATAGGCCGTGGTAACCACCCCCTCTTCAAGAATCAACTCTTTGACGGATTGGTCTATTTCAAATTGAGGATTGTAACGCTTGCATAAGAGATATACGTTACCCGCCTCTTCTATCGTTTGAAATTCCCAATAATGTGACACAAATTGCGCCCCGTTGTGCTCTATTTGGTACTCGTAAACCTTTGGCGAACCGAGTTTGTGATAGGGGTAATAGTAACTGGTCGTATCAAAATAATCTTGCTCTATTTCGGTTGTACAACTGAATAGCAACCCCGATACAAACAGAAATAAATAGTATTTCAAAATGGATATTTTAGCTTTGCTAGTTAAATTAATGCTGTCTACAGTATAAAAATTGATGTAATGCGTTCTCAAAACTAACATTTTTATGCCATTTAGTCGATAAAATAACGGCTAATTGTCAATATGACATAGATATTAGGGATGGAATAAAATGTGTTAGACAAATTAAATGTTATATTTGCTGCAATCAAAAAATGTAGGCCATTTTCTAATAACCGTGTTAATTCGTCGTCTTTAGGTCTGCAGGCGATGGCTAAACAATCAATAGGCTATAAATTATTATAATATGTTTGGTTTTATTAAAAAACTTTTTGGAAATAAATACGAAAGAGATATTAAAACAGTGATGCCCCAAGTGGATAGCATTAAAGAGGAGTATGCCCTCTTAGAGTCCGTTTCCAACGATGAGTTAAGAAATAAAACAATAGAGTTTCGGGCAACTATTGCTGCTTTTTTAAAAGAAATTGATCAAGAAATTGACGGGCTCAAAAAACAGGTAGAGGCGATAGACGATATCGACCAAAAACAAGATATTTTTACCGAAATAGATAAGCTTGGCAAAGAACGCGACGAAGATATCGAACAAGTACTCAAAGATATCCTTCCTCAGGCATTTGCAGTGGTCAAAGAAACCGCTCGTCGTTTTTCTGAAAATGAGGTTTTGGTAGTAAGCGCCACTGATTTTGACCGTGATTTAGCAGCCAAATTAGCTGGCAGCGAACATCCGCATGTGACCATCGAAGGAGATAAAGCCTTTTGGAAAAACAGTTGGATGGCCGGCGGAAATCTGATTCAATGGAATATGGTACACTACGACGTTCAATTGATTGGAGGTATTGTGCTGCACGATGGAAAAATCGCAGAAATGGCTACAGGTGAGGGTAAAACTTTGGTATCTACTTTGCCTGCTTACCTAAATGGCTTGGCGGGAGAAGGCGTCCACCTTATTACCGTCAACGACTACCTAGCCAAACGTGATTCTGAGTGGATGGGTCCCTTGCACAACTTTTTGTTTTTGACGGTTGATTGTATCGACAAATACCGCCCACATTCAGAAGGAAGAAAGGCAGCCTACCGCGCCGATATTACTTATGGTACAAACAATGAGTTTGGATTTGATTATTTGCGTGATAATATGTCGCATAAACCCTCTGAAATAGTACAGCGTAAATTTCACTTTACGATGATTGATGAGGTCGATTCTGTTTTGATTGACGATGCTAGAACGCCCTTAATTATTTCGGGACCTACGCAACAAGACAACCGCGAAGAACTTTTTGTCAAGCTAAAATCGGCGGTACAAAAACTAGAGGCTGTCCAGAAAAAACTAGTCGGCGACCTGTTGCGAGATGCCAAAAAACTTATCAAAGAAGGCAGCACAGGCCCTGAAGAGGGAGAAGGTGGTCTTGCATTGTTTCGTGCGTATCGTGGCTTGCCAAAACACCGCCCGCTTATAAAGTTTTTGAGCGAACCGGGCATGATGACCGTTATGCAAAAAACAGAAAACCACTACATGCAAGAACAGTCTAAGCATATGCCGAAAGCCGATGCTGATTTGTATTTTGTTATTGAAGAAAAAAATCGTTCTGTAGAACTAACAGACAAAGGAAGGTACTTATTGGGTAAAGGCGCCGGAGACGAAAGCCTATTTGTAATGGATGACATTGGAGGTATTCTTGACGAAATCGACAAGAATGAACAACTGAATCAAGAAGAGGTTGTTCGCAAAAAAGACGAAGCCTTACTTTCGTTTAAAGATAAAAACGAACGCCTTCATGCTTTGAGGCAATTACTCAAGGCTTATACCCTTTTTCATCGTGAGGACGAATATGTTGTTATCAACAATCAGGTAAAGATTGTAGACGAACAAACAGGTCGGATGATGGAAGGCCGTCGTTTTTCGGATGGCTTACATCAGGCTTTAGAAGCGAAAGAAAATGTGAAAATTGAAAAGACAACGCAAACCTACGCTACTATTACCTTGCAGAACTTTTTTAGAATGTACCACAAATTAGCAGGAATGACCGGTACTGCCGAAACAGAAGCTCAAGAATTGTGGGACATCTACAAATTGGACGTAGTCGTTATTCCTACCAATAGACCAATTGTGCGAGACGACCGTAATGATTTGATTTATAAAACGGAACGAGAAAAAATTAACGCAATTATCGACGATGTTGTAGAACTTACAGAAGGCGGTCAACCTGTTTTGGTGGGAACGACTTCGGTACAACAATCAGAAATGTTGAGCCGATTGCTTAACTTACGGAAGCTGCAACACAATGTACTGAATGCAAAACAGCATGCAAGAGAAGCAGATGTTGTTGCCGAAGCTGGAAAGAAAGGACAGGTAACGATTGCTACAAATATGGCGGGTCGTGGTACCGATATCAAGATTTCTGAAGAAGTACGTTCTGCTGGTGGTTTGGCAATTGTAGGAACCGAAAGGCACGATTCTAGACGGGTTGACAGGCAGTTACGCGGTCGTGCAGGACGTCAAGGAGATGTTGGGGCTTCTCAGTTTTATGTATCCTTGGAAGATAAGCTGATGCGATTGTTTGGTTCAGAACGTATATCTAAACTAATGGATAGTATGGGACACAAAGAAGGTGAAGCCCTGCAACACAAGATGATTACAAATGCCATTGAACGAGCGCAGAAAAAAGTTGAAGAAAACAATTTTGGTGTAAGAAAGCGCTTATTAGAATATGATGATGTCATGAACATTCAGCGTGAAGTTATCTATAAAAAAAGAAACAATGCCTTGTACGGTGAACGCCTAGAGATTGATTTGAATGATATGTTTGATGGCGTTGCTACCGCATTAGTCGCCGAACACAAAAACACCAACGACTACAAAGCTTTTGCGCAAGATGTTATAAGATACTTTGGTGTTGAAACAACAATCAATGAAACTAATTTCCGCAACGAAGACAATGTCGATAAATTAACAGATTCACTTTATCATCAGATTCGCAGCTATTATGATAACAAGTACAAAGCGATTGTACAAAAAGTAATGCCGGTTATTAACCGAGTGTACAACGACCCACGTACCAACTACCTTAAAATTGGTATCCCGTTTACAGACGGAAATAAAGGTATGGAGATTGGCGCTGATTTGAAAGATGCGATTGAAACAAATGGCAGTTCGCTCAAAACAGATTTGGAAAAATCAATAACCTTGGGGTTGATTGACAATGCATGGAAGGAACACTTGAGAGACATGGACGAATTGAAAGATCAAACTCAATCGGCCTCTTTCGAACAAAAAGACCCCCTTGTAGTTTATAAGATACAAGCCTACAAGCTTTTTGAAATGTTCTTGGATAGGGTCAACAAAGAAGTCACAAGTTTCTTATTTAAGGGGACAATTCCGGTTCAATCTACCGATAATATTCAGGAAGCACAAGAAATCGAATACGACGACGATTTGAAAACGAATATAGAACAGCAAAAAGAAATGGAAGATATGCAGCGAAACGCAGCTGCTAATGCCAATCAAAACACGCAAGTTCTGGAGAAACCAAAAACATTTAAGCGCGAAAAAGCCAAGGTTAAACGAAACGACCCCTGTCCTTGTGGCTCGGGTAAAAAGTTTAAACAATGCCACGGCAAAAAATAGCACTTTATTCGAATAAATACCCCAAAGCCTTTGCGTCTCGCAAGGGCTTTTTTTTTATTAATTAATCGAACTCGGGCACTTTTTATCCCTCTAAGCTATGCTAAATAAAATAGAGCCTTGCGCGAATAAATTTTTTATCTCCATTCTCAAATGACTAATAATCAACATCTTAACAAAGCAATACACAACTAAAATAACTAAGGCTAAACAGTTTGGCACAGCTTTGGATTTATAATAAGCAAATAAAGTACATACTTGGCCAGTAAAATGTCGTTTTCAAATGGATTGATTCCTAATTAAAAAACACCGCTTATGAAAATCTATACAACTACTTCAAAAAAAGACAATAAAGACAGCAATAAAGGCCTGATGATTACTGCATTTGTACATTTGTCTGTATTAGGCTTGGCTTTCTTCCCCTTGATGAGTGCAGCACCCGACATCGAATTACAAGAACAGACTATTGAATTGGTCGCTTTTGAACAGGTTCTACTTCAAGAAGAGTTTGTCATTAATGCAGAAGATAAAACAAGAAGTAATGAATCGTCGGAAGATGCTCAATCTACAGAAGAAGCAATCACAAAACCCACTCCTATTAGCGAACCCGTTCCACAACCTAAGCCTATCGAACTGATAGAAGAAGAGACGAATACAAGGGTAGAAAGTTCGGAAGTGGAAAATGCCCCTGATGTAAGCATCAGCGAAACACCGGAAGTAAAACCTACCGAAAGGCCTGTTCCTGCAGCATCTACACCGTCGGGCAACACAGCTACCGAAAACAGTAGTGGAGGCACTGCAAGCAACAATACATCTGTTTCTGGCGACGGTGGGAACGATGACGCCTTGCAAGAAGGTGTTTTTGGGAGACGGGTCATGAAACGTCCTAACATTAAAGGTTTGACTAAAGAAAAAGGAAAAATTGCCATTAAAGTATGCGTAAGTCAACAAGGTACAGTTATCGCTAGCAAATACCTTTCAAAATTTTCGACCTTGAAAGACCCTGCCCTAATTGCTGCAGCCACAAAAGCCGCACGTTATTACAAATTTGATGTAGATTATTCGGCCCCTAAAAAACAATGGGGAAAACTAACCTTCATCTTCGATCTATAATCCGTTTATTATATTTATAGTATTTCTTAAAAATTCGCAAATTAATTTTTGCGGATTTTTTTGTTTATAGATGGGTTAAAATGGGCTATTTTCTACTAATTTTACCGCAAAAAAACAAATTAGCCTAATATATTTCTTATTTTGTTAATTCGTTTATTTAGCCCTTTAAATCAAAAGTCGCTCTATGAAAAAAATAGATGTTTTAGTCATTGGTTCTGGTGTTGCCGGATTAACGTTGGCGATAAAATTTGCTGAACGCCATCCCGATAAAAAAATAGTAGTACTCACCAAAACCAACAAAGAAGAAAGCAATACTCGTTACGCACAGGGCGGGGTAGCTGCTGTGTGGGATTTCGAAACCGACTCTTTTGACAAACATATTGCCGACACGCTCGATGCAGGGGATGGTCTCTGCGACGAAGAGGCCGTAAATATCGTGGTAAAAGAAGGGCCTACTAGGGTAAAAGAGTTGATAGAATGGGGGACCCGCTTTGACAAAGATACGACAGCATATGACTTGGGAAGAGAAGGGGGGCATTCCGAAAACAGGGTTTTGCATTACAAAGACTTAACCGGATGGGAAATTCAGCGCGCTTTAAATGAAAAAGCCAAAACCTACCCCAACCTAGCGTACTTTGATCATTATTTTGCCATTGATTTGATAACGCAACATCACTTGGGCCGGCAAGTAACACGTCTGAGCCCTGGTGTTCAATGTTTTGGTGCTTATGTATTGAATACGCGCAACAAAGAAATTGAAACATTCATTGCTAAAGTGACTGTTGTTGCTACAGGTGGCGCAGGTCAGGTTTATAAAACAACAACCAATCCTAGTATTGCTACCGGCGATGGAATGGCAATGGCCTATCGTGCGATGGCACGCATGGAGAACATGGAATTTGTTCAATTTCATCCTACCTCTCTATTCAACCCTGCGATTGAAAACCCTGCTTTTTTGGTGTCAGAAGCTGTGCGTGGTTTTGGAGCGATTATCAAAACGCCCGAAGGTAAAGAATTTATGCAAAAATACGACCCCCGCAAATCCTTGGCCCCCCGTGATATCGTCGCAAGGGCTATTGACAATGAAATGAAAATGAAAGGGCAAGATTTTATGGCCTTGGATTGTACCCACCTTGACAAAGAAGCTTTTATTGCACACTTTCCTACTATATACAACAAATGCAAATCTTTGGGCATTGATGTTATGAAAGATTTGGTACCGGTAGTACCGGCAGCACACTATATATGTGGCGGCATCAAAACCGACAAAGTGGGTCGTAGTTCTGTCCAGAATTTATATGCTTGCGGAGAGTGTAGTTGCACAGGGCTACACGGCGCCAATCGACTCGCCTCAAACTCCTTGCTAGAGGGGCTCGTATTTGCCGAAAGGGCTGCCGAAGATATAGGGAAACGCATTGACAGCATTGAATTTCAGGAAAACATCCCAAAATGGGATGCGACAGGCACCACCGACCCTAAAGAACTGGTTTTGATTACTCAAAGCATAAAAGAACTCAAAGAAATCATGAGCAGCTACGTGGGTATTGTCCGTACTTCTGTGCGCATGAGTCGTGCGTTCGACCGATTGCATTTGTTGTATGAAGAAACCGAGAAAATATATTCTACTACTACAATTTCGCCACAGCTTTGCGAATTGCGCAACCTGATAACAATTGCTTATCTGATTACAAAATCTGCCGCTATGCGCAAAGAAAGTAGAGGCTTGCACTATACCACAGACTACCTCAAAAAACATCCCTTTTTAGAAATGACATTAATGTAATGTCGAAAAAGCATACATCTCAATGGCCAAACTCAGTAAACTGCAAAAATTTGCCGCAATCAAAACATTTCCGAATGTTTACTCTTCTATGAGTCATGACTCTAATTTAGTGATTAATCATCGTGGTGAAGCCATAGATATTAAAGGAAAGTGGCACGAACACTTCGAACAAGATGGACCGTTGATACTAGAAGTAGCCTGTGGCAAAGGACATTATGCAAGAGGTCTTGGGTCTATGTATCCTAAAAACAATTATGTTGGCGTAGAACTAAAGGGGAACAGGATTTGGACCGGCGCCAAGCAAGCGCTCGAAAACGATGAAAAAAACGTTGCTTTTCTAAGGGCTAGAATTGAGTTTATGGAGTACTACTTTTCCCCTGAAGAAGTTGCTGAAATATGGATAACTTTTCCGGACCCTCAACTTGGAAAACCTAAGAAAAGAACCACCTGTCCCCGATTTTTGGAGGTATACCGTCGCGTACTTAAGAAGGACAATCTCGTTCATTTAAAAACAGACTCTAGTGAACTGTACGAATACACCTTAGAAGTATTGCATGAACAAAACATTAAAATCCTTTATCAGAACGACGATATATACTCTAGGGCCTTAGACTTCCCGGAATTAGAGATCAAAACATTTTATGAAGAAATGCATTTGGAGGACAAAAGAACAATAAAATACCTACGATTTAGCTTGTAGTATCTACAGAAATACTGAACATATTTAGCGTATTCACTTAATTCGTGGTTTTAGGATAAATATATCTTGACTCTAAAGCCAACAGTATGGCATTTAAAAGGAATTCAATGCAGTTATTTTTAGTCTCTTTAACACAATCAGAAAGTCGACGGAAGATGCATCTTTTGGCATGTTTACTTTTGTTTATGGGGCTCATCTGTTCTAAGTTTTTGATGACGGTATCTATGATTATGATGCTTTTAGTCGCCTTTTTAAATCCTAGTCTTAAGGTTGCCCTTATTCCTAGTTTTACCAATAAAGCGCATTGGATGAGTTTTGGTATATTTGGAATCTTTGTTTATGGTGTTTTAATGTCAAGCGACCTTGAATCCTCGGCGCTTTGCCTTCGAATTGCCTTGCCGTACCTTGTTTTACCCTTTGCTTTTGCCCTTAGTCCAGCTTATCAAAAGGATGATTTCCCCAAACTTTTGTCTATTTACTTTTGGGCACTTAGCGTATGTTGCGTTGGTGTTCTTATCTATTTCTATTTTAATTACGATATTATTCAAGTCAAACTTCGTGCTTCTCAGGCGGTACCAACCCCTAACAAAGACCACATACGGTTTAGCCTGATGATTAATTTAGCTATATTTGCCGCCTTTTGGATACTTGAACAAGGGTTTTATTGGTACAAAAAGTGGGAACGTTTGCTAATGACAATGGCTACATGTTTTTTGGTTGTCACCTTGCATATCTTGTCTGTACGTATTGGCCTAGTGATATTGTATAGCGGCGTGCTAGTATCAGTACTGTATTTAATTTTTAGAAAAAGAGCGTTAAAAACAGGTTTGCTTCTATTGTTGCTGCTGATTGTTGTTCCACAAATCGCCTACAAGCAAATACCTAGTTTACAAACCAAAGTAAAGCTAAGCATCTACAATTGGCAGCGCTATCAGAAGGGCTATATCAAAGATTCTAAGTTGTCGGATGTACGCCGTTATATATCGTACAAGGTGGCTTGGGAAATTGCTCAAAACAACCCCTGGACTGGCGTAGGAATCGGCGATTTAAAAAACGAGGCTACCCGTATTTACGCGCGGGATTATCCTCAGCAATTGGTTTTGTACCCGCACAACTTTTTTTTAACGATTTTCGCAGCGGTAGGTTTGCCCGGATTACTTATTTTCTCGATTTGTTTTTTTGGTCCCTTATTGTACCAAAAAAACTACCAAAACCTTTTCTTTTTGCTCTTTTATTGTTGTATTAGCCTGTCAATGCTTACCGAAAACACCTTGCTAATTGCCAAAGGAGTAGCGCTGCACTGTGGCTTTTTGATGATGAGTTTGCATCATTTGAAAAAAGAATAGCCCCTCTTTGTTAAACCATCTGTTTTTGAGTTTCTAGTTGATTGTTTTGGTTGGGAAAGACAATGGTTGGTTTGAAGTCTTTGGCTTCTTCGGCATTGACAAATGCATAGGCGATAATAATGACGATATCTCCGACCTGTACCAAGCGCGCTGCGGCCCCGTTTAGGCAAATAACTCCCGACCCTGCAGCCCCCTTTATGACATAGGTCTCGAGACGAGCGCCATTGTTGTTGTTGACAACCTGCACACGTTCTCCTTCAAAAATGCCGGCAGCTTTCATTAAGGTTTCATCGATAGTGATAGACCCTACGTAGTTGAGATTTGCTTCGGTAACGGTGGCACAATGTATCTTTGATTTGAATAGTTGAAGAAACATTTTCAAGTGTGTTTACTGAATTAATATATTTAGAACTACAAAGTTACGTTTAGAATTTGCAATATAAAAATCGCCGACGAATAAATCATAAATGAATTCGTCGGCGATAGCTCAAGGTTTAAGTGTTTACTCAAGTTCTAACCTAGAGAACCATATTTCCTTGCCGGCTTTATCTTCGCCTATAAACGTTA
>CAJQQM010000267.1 GCA_905480485.1 uncultured Aureispira sp. | reverse complement strand
AGTTGCAGCCACCTCCTGTACAAAATAGCTTGTATTCTGAGTCAGTGCAGCCGTTACAAAGGGAGAACCGGTACCGACAAGGTTAGACCCTGCAGCATCGGAGTACCAATTGAGTGTACCGCCTGAATTAGTGGCAGATATTGAAGCCGTTGCACCCGAACATATAGTTGCACCCGTACCTACAGGATCTGCAGGTAGCGGATTAACCGTTACGGTTACGGTTGCTGCTGCAGATTCGCAACTACTGGCATCCGAGTCGGTTACATAGTAGCTAGTAGTCGAAGTTAAGACAGGGGTTGTATAAGTACTTCCTGTAGCTAAAAGATTGGTCAATCCAGCATCGGCATACCAATTAACAACTCCAATAGCATTCGCCGAAAGTGTCGTAGACGCCCCTGAACATATAGTAGTACTCAATGAAGTAGGTGCTGCCGGAAGACTATTGACAGTTACACCTATCAAATTGAGGGGCGACTGACAATCTCCATCATCTTCTTGCACATAAAAAGAATAGGAACCGGTTGTAAGAACACCAGCATTAAAAGTAGATCCCGGAGCTCCAACAGACATTGTATACCTACTGATTTCCGTGAGGGTATTATCGAAAAAGACAAGATCTCCTGAACCTGAACCCGTCGCAGAAAGAATCACATCCTCCCCCAGACAAACTTCGACAGGAGTCGTACTTGGCAAATTTGGAAGTTGATTTACAATTACTTGAGCAGCCGTTAAACCTCCTGCACAGGCACCTATAGATCGACCAGCATAAAAAATTGTATTTTGATTGAGAACAGGCGTATTTAAACTAAGTGACGGTGCCGATCCTGTCGCTAAAACATTTTGTCCTAAAGGGTCGCTGTACCAATTTAATGTTCCTGATGCGGCAGACGCAGTTAAGGTTGCAGAATTACCAGCACATACCGTATCCAAGGTTACAGGAGGTCCAATATTGGCAGGCACCGCATCGAATTGTGTATAAACTGGAGTTGACCAACCACAACAATTGTCTCGTATCCTTAAACGAACTCGATAGGTAGTAGTACCTCCTAGAACTGGCGTTGTAAAAGATGCCACAGAAGTAGTATATATCCCAACAGGGGAGCTACTTGTATTACCATCTTCAAAAATGACCCACTCATATTCAACCCCTGCTGTCGGGGTATTCATAGTAAACACATCTCCTTCACAAACGGCCGCTGGCATACTTGCAGCAAAGGATGGTAATGGTCGATCAGTATGTAAAAACAGAAAGGATTCGTAAGTATTCACATCGATACCAACCGCCTGTGTTCCGACCAACGAAGACGATATAATTGCCGTTGCCGAACTATTATTGTAACTACTTGTAGTATTTGTTAAATCGTTTATGAAGGCTGATGTAGGCTGAAGTACCCAAGCTCCTGAAGCTTTGGTTATTTCAATTTCAGAATTTGTACAACCTAAGTGTGTTGAAGTTAGGATAGGCGAAAAAGGAATAGCTGTTCCAGGGCTAGAAATAACTCCATCTATGCACAATTGAGCTACTAAACCATTAGCTGCTAGACCACCTTGACCACCACGACCGCCACGACCACCATTGCCGCCACGACCACCATCTCCAATTTCTGAAGAACATGTAGTGCGAGGAGGGCCACCTATTCCGCCAGAACCACCGTTGCCGCCATTGCCACCATTACCACCGAATCCAGCAGAGCCAACAATAAAAGTATTTTGAATTAATAATGACCCTGTGTTACTATTTGTTATGTAGATTCCGAATGTTCCACCGCCGCCAAAACCACCTGTTCCACCAAGTCCTCCTTGTCCACCGCCGCCGCCACCAGAACCTCCATTACCAGGACCATCATCGGCAAAGGTTCCATCTTGTCGGCCACCGCCACCACCGCCGGCTCCACCCGACCCACCAAATCCGGCGGTTCCGGTACCTGCTTGATCTCCTGGCACAAAGAAACCACTTACATGAACCCCTTGAGGTCCCGATGCTCCAGCACTTCCGTTACCACCTGTAGAACCAGCACCACCACTGCCACCATTCCCCCCAGGATCACCACTTCCACCAGGGGTGCCTCGATTCGTATTTACAGGCTGGGTAGCAGAACCTCCCCCATTGTTTCCTGCCTCTGCAGCATTACCTCCTGAAAAACCACCACCTTTTCCACCAGCGCCGCCGCCGCCGCCAGCGCGTCCAGTACCAGCAAGTCCTGGATTATTTTGAATTGTGCTTGCGTTCTGAGCACCTCCTGCACCGCCTCCAGCTGCACCTTGACCACCTCGCGCACCATTTCCTCCTGGTGCAGTTTCTGTACAGAATGGACCTCCGCAATTGCCATCGCAGCTTCCCGGTAAACCCTGAAAACCATTTTGTCCATTTGCTCCAATTGCTCCAATATCTCCAGTGTCTCCAGTACTTGCATTTCCGTTTCTGATGTCACACCTACTTATTTCATAGTTAGAACAGCCATTAATCCATATTGCATAATTGGACCGTCCTTTACGGTTGTCATCCAATCCTGTAATATCGGTAGTAATAATCACTAAATCGTGCAAACCCCAATCAATTACATTATTCGCCCTAAAGCCAATTCTATGGTCTACACCTCCAGGAATATCCTCAAAGCCGGAAAGCGTTATAGTTGTGAATTGAGTCGTTGATTTGGTCCATACTGACCCTGCAACTGTGTAAGCACCCTCAATATGTAAATTATCAACAATTTCTACTATCGAAGTTTCAGTGTAAGCACCACCTGCCATTCGTATCGTTGTCCTAGTCCCAGATACTAAAGTAAGTGCTTGACTTAATGTTTGAACAGGTGCTGCAGCTGTTCCTGGATTAGCATCGCTACCCGTAGCGTTTGATACATAGACATAATCACATTGTCCTAGAGCAGCCTGGGTTATCAAAAACAGAAAAAGTGCTAAAACAAGTGTTTTGTGTAGGAATAATTTCATTTTGATTAGATTAGTTTGTTGTGGTAAAAATTTGCTTTCATTATTTGAACATTCCTTAACTAATGGATATATATTTTACCTTAAATATAGATATCGAAAGAAACCATTAAATAAATGTAGCCACGCAAAATAATAAACTGAACGTACTTTTCAAAGCCCTTTTTAAATTAAAACCTAAAATTTAAACACTTTAATTGTCAAACTTAATATTATGCTTAACTTTATGCTATTAGAGTCGATTAAAATCAACAAAAAAAAACAGGATATTATGTTTGGAGGAATGGAAGAAATGCAAAAAAAAATGCAAGCACAAATGCAGGAAGCCTTGACCGCTATAACGGTTGAAGCCGAAGCAGGCGGAGGATTGGTGAAAATTAAAGCGAATGCAGCCCGACAGATTCTTGATGTATCAATTGATGCATCAGTTATTGATGCTGAAGATAAAGAAGGCTTAGAAGACTTGGTTTTAGAGGCCGTTAATCGAGTGATTCATGCCGCTGCCCTTGAAGAACAAAATGCCTCCAAAACAATATTAGGAAATATGCTTCCACCCGGCATGGAAAATCTCCTGGGTTAGGCGAAAAGTTAGCTAATTTACGCATCTCCTTAGTGGTTAAAATACCTGTAAGGAGTTTTTTTTACGAATTTATTGGAACTACTAAATCAAAAGAGACCCTTATCCTTAGGGACCTTAACTAATTTCTTTTTCAACTATGAATATCGGACAAAAAATCTTGCTAGGAATAGGTGTTGTAGGCTTAATCTTACTAAGCCCTGTTATTCTATACACCTTTGGCAACAGCCAAGCGATTGATTACATTGGTGACATAACGGGGGGGATAGCTAACGCCTCGACCCTCACATTTATAGCCTTTTGTATGATTGGCTTGATGGCACTATTGGGTGGTGGTAAAAATGGAAGCGCTACCCTAATTAGCCTATTTATTGGTTTCCTATTCATTTCAACGGCTGTAGACATAAGTTTTATGACTTGGTTTAAAGACTTAGTTGACCAAGTCAGTCCTCTAGCAAATCATAAATTAAATTTGTTGACGGGCGTTTTTATATTATTATTTGGAATGTTTTTGAGCTTTGCCAAAAAAATATCCCTCAAAGTTGAATTCCTAGCTTTAGTTGTTTTACCTATTTCTTTTTTGTTGGGTAGCAGCTATGCAGGCATCCTACCTGTTGGTGAAGAAGGAGACAATTTTAAGATATCTATGAACGAAGGCTTTTCTTCCATAAAAGGGATGATTAAAGAACGCTACATGCAACAGGAAAATGTCCAAAAATATGTAAATGATGTAGAGGAAGATGCAAGTCTGACAGAAGATGAAAAGGTGCAAAAAATGCAGGAGTTACAAGAAAAAATCGAAAAGATTGAAAGCGAAGAGGAAACACTCAAGCGCCTGAAAGAAGAAAATGAAAAATACAAAGAGCTCATCAAATCGCAGGAAAAACAAATCAAGAACATGGGCTATTGCGCCTCTTCTAAAGATAGTTCTTCTCAAGTAAAAAACTTTATTGAAGCCGTTGTTTCCAATCAACCCTGTGTACGTGATTTTGCCGTTTCGTTGGTAAAAGAACAGCAAGGGGCCTACTATGACCGTACGCGGGCATTACCTGGAGAAGCAGGTATTCGTCAAATTTGCGACCTGCATTATCACTTGTCGTCCAACTGGAAATACATCAGCGACCCAACGATGATTCGCAACGACTATTATTCTCCTGCTAACCGAACTATAGCCTTAGGCTTGGCAGGTGATTGTGACGATTTTTCAGTCTTGAATGCTGCTTGTATTGAATCAATTGGGGGAGTTGCTCGAATTATGGCAGGTTTTTGTAGTGGGGGTGGTCATGCTTGGGCCGAAGTATTAATAGGCAGAGAAGCCGAATGGAAACTTGCAGAGGACCGCATCCGAAAACACTATAAGGACCCCAAAAAGATACTGCGTCCACACATCGACAAAGACGGACTGTATTGGCTATCTCTTGATTGGCATATGGGCCAATTTACGTGTAGCGATAATGCAAAAGAGGAAATTGAATTATATACATCAAGAGAACAAGTGCAATAGTAATCCATTTGATATGTAGCTCCTGCTATCTGTACAAGTTATTCTGTGAACAAATTATTAAACGCAGTAGTTAATTCTTCGAAACACACACTCGTTCTGTACCGCAATTCTCACTATTTTGTTTTAAGTAGGTATGCCGCTCAAATAATGCTGAAGTTTTAACCAAAACCCGAGGAACCTAAAAGAGCAGCCAAAGCCTAAAATTCGGTAGCACTAGAACATCCCTTAACAAAAAAAAGCTTTTCAAAAAAAAAGATAACTTTTAATCTGTAATAAAACAGGCAAACTAAACCTGCAAATTTGTTTTGTACTATGAATAGAATGAATACCTTGACTATCCCCCGCATTATCTAAGTCTTGTGTGCAGCTAATAAACTCAAATGTGGTCATAAAAAAAGGTCGGAATAAAATTCCGACCTTTTTTTTACATAAAATGATCTATTAATTTACATCCCACCATAGTTTGGTGTCTTGATCATCAGCACCGCCCAACAAACCAACACCTTCAGAGTAGCTGCTGTTGTTTAACGTTTGTTCATCCAAAGGATATCTCATACGAGTTGGTATTCCAGTACCATCTAATGTTCCGTCGATTGGCAACTGAAGGATACCGAAATCAAGCCTTCTCCACTCGCTCCATCCTTGAATACCCTGCATGTATAGAGCAATCCATTTCTGACGACCGATAGTAACTTTCCAATCACCATCTGCAGCCTTAGCTGTAGCATAATCTACAACAGGCTGGCTTAGATAATTATTGATATCGGTAGTAGTAAGGGTACCTGATTCGTCCCAAAACTGCATCGATGCAGTAACACCATTATTATAATGATCGGCAGCAGAACCACCTATATAACCTCTTTCAACGGCTTCTGCCATGATGAATTCAACTTGAGCATAATCCATATAAACACCAGGTGCAGACGCCGCTAGTATTTGTGCACTTCGTTGAGATACGTCACCGTCGGTAGTTAAGGCACCGTTCGCTTCGTCCAAACCATAAACCTCCCCAACAAATGTTGAAGTATTCGCAGCTGGCGCATAGAAAAAGCTCATTCTTGGATCACCTAAACGATCCAATTCATCCACCATTGTATTCGAGGCACAGAAATCATTTCTAGTAATGTAATCTTCGTTCAAAGGATTGTTGTTTGGTGCGGCACCTAAATAATTAAACAAAGCATTGTCAGCATTTGAGGTAAAAACACCACTTGTTACTGCTTCGTTTATCGCTGCAGAAGCAGTAGCACTTTCAACGTCTGACATACGAATAGCTATTCTTAATTTAAGAGAGTTTGCAAACTTCAACCACAGGGACATGTCTCCATTGTAGATAACATCTCCTTGGAATGAATTATCAGAAACATCTAAAGCGGCAATAGCACTGTTTAAGCTAGACAACATTCCCGCATAAACGTCTTCCTGAGCATCATAAGCAGGATTAGGAAAAGCTGCACCTTGCAAAGCTTGGTTGAACGGTATCGGCCCCCAACAATCGGTCATATTTTGATACACCCAAGTTTGAAGAATTTTGGCCACAGCTATTTGATTTTCTGTTTTACCAAAACCTACGTAATCGCCAGGAGAACTGGTATTTAGATTGATAATCTCTTGCAAATCTTGCAAAGAGCGAGAATAGAACCCTGCCCAATAAGAATTGGTAATAGAGATTCTCAACTGATACCTTGATTCATTGGTGTATTGGTTTGACGACCAATATTGTGCCAACTGATTTCCTCTACGACCATTGAACCATTCGTCCCATGTATAATCCATCATTGACTTTTGTGCATTTGTCAATAGAAATGATGTTGATGTACTAGAAGGCTCGTTTGGGTTGGTATTTAACTCTTCAAAATGCTTGTCACAAGCTGAAAAACCAAATACTAGGCCTATT
>CAJQQM010000266.1 GCA_905480485.1 uncultured Aureispira sp. | reverse complement strand
TTTTTGCTATACGAATAAATAAATGTCAACGACATTATCAATTCATAACTCCTAACTCAACATTCATCACTTGCTAAACGCCGCTTTGCGGTTCGCTCGCTTGCTTTCGGTTACATTTGTTCCAAGCCTTATCGGCCGCTTTACGGTTCGCTCGATTGCTTTCGGTTACATTAGTTCCAAGCCTTATCGGCCGCTTTGCGGTTCGCTCGCTTGAATGCGTTCGATTACATTTGTTCCAAGACTTATAGCCCGCTTTGCGGTTCGCTCGCTTGAATGTCCTCTAGGACATTCACCCTTTGGGGTCGCTCGCTCATTTCTTGAATTTTAATACTGATGATCGTCCTTTGGTGAATTTCTTTTTAGGCTTAGTCTTGCCTCTTCTACGGGCTTTTTGTTCTTCCTCAGGTAAGGCTACAATATCTTGGCAAGCAGTAGAACAACAGCCGTTCATAGCTTCAGCACAAGCGGGACATTGAATAAACAATAAATGGCATTCTTCATTTTTGCAATCGGTGTGCGTATCACAGGCTGTACCACATTGATGACATTGTGCAATCACATCGTCCGATATACGTTCGCTTTTGCGATGGTCAAACACAAAGTTTTTGCCGATGTATTTATTTTCTAGTGATGCTTCTTCTACCTGCCTTGCATAATTGATAATACCTCCTTCGAGTTGATATACTTTTTTGAAGCCTTTGTGCTTGAAGTAGGCAGACGCTTTTTCGCATCGAATGCCTCCGGTACAATACATCACAAGATTTTTGTCTTCTTTGTGTTCTTTCAGGTCCTCTTCTATAATGTCGAGCGATTCCCTAAAGGTATCTACATCGGGTGTAATCGCATTTTTGAAGTGCCCAATCTCGCTTTCGTAGTGATTGCGCATATCGACCAAAATCGTATCCTTGTCCTCTAGAATCTCGTTAAATTCTTGCGCCTGAAGGTGCACTCCTTTGTCGGTTACGTCAAAACTGTCGTCGTTTAGCCCATCCGCTACAATTTTGTTGCGCACCTTTACCTTGAGCTTCAAAAAAGATTTATTTTCTTGTTCTATGGCAATATTTAAACGCACATCCAACAAAAAACTGATGCTATCTAAGTGTTCTTTGAAAGCCATAAAATGATCGGCAGGAACCGAAAGCTGTGCATTAATGCCTTCTTTGGCCACATAAATACGGCCCAATACATCGAGTTCATTCCAAGCAATAAATAATTGATTTCTGAAAACGAGCGGCTGTTCAATTTGATGGTACTGATAAAAGGAGATGGTCAAACGATCTTTGCCTGCTTTATCAATCAGCAAAGCGCGTTCTTTTGCACTCAATTTGTTGTACAGTTGCATGCTATACTTTTTAAAGGTGTCGATAAACGAATTTATACAAAATTCCTTGATAGATAAGGACTTCGATTAAGCAACAAAGTTCGTGATTTTTTTCTAATTATCCGATATTCGGGCATGGATTTTAGAAATTATTTGCATAATCCAAATGAAGCACTTATCTTTGTGCCCCCAAAAAATTTTATAATTCTTAAATTTAGCTAAAGCAAATGCACATCAATTATCTACCATTCCAATTATTACTTACACTTTTATTCCTACATCAAAATCTACTATTTGCCCAACAAAAATCTTCTCGACCATCTCTGCCTTTATCCATTCAGAAAACAATTGCATTAGACCCTATTTATTCGGCGCAACAACTAGAAAACAAACAGTGGGGCCTTGTCAATAATCGTAACATAACGACTATTGCCTATAATTATGACACGCTATATAATTTGCCTATAGTACAATTTAATCCTCTAAACTATGAACAAAATTATATCCCAAGTGATTTTGTATTGGCGCATCGGAACAATAAAGTACTGGTTTTTAGTAAAAAAGGAAAACTTGTATTGAAGGTAGACGCCTTAATGCCACGGCTGATGAGAAACAATATTTTATTGGTAAAAGAGAAGGGCTTGTGGGGCCTTTATGATACGAATGGAACGGCTATTTTACCTATTAATTGTGATCATATAGAATGGTATGATGATATTCTTTGTTTAAGAAGAGGGACTGAAAAGTACCTTTTTGATCCTCTAAAAGGTGAACTCATGAATGATTTGAGTCATGAAAATGTCCAATAAGGGCTGTATTGTCCCCTTTGTGCAGAATATAGTGTATCTTTGAGTTGTTTTTAATTAATCTATAGCACATGTCCTGTAATTTTAAGATAACCGATTGGCTTCCGACCACCAAAAAAGAAGTTGCCAAACGAGGTTGGGAACAACTCGATGTCATCCTCTTTAGTGGGGATGCTTACGTAGACCATCCCGCTTTTGGCGCCGCAGTGATTGGTCGTATCATCGAAAGTATGGGCATGAAAATCGCCATTGTGCCGCAACCTAATTGGCAGGATGACCTAAGGGATTTTAAAAAACTTGGTACGCCGCGTCTTTTTTTTGGCGTAACTTCCGGCTGTATGGATTCGATGGTTAACCACTACACGGCTTCAAGGCGTAGAAGGTCTACCGATGCCTACAGCCCCGACGGCAAAAGCGGGTTTCGACCTGATTACACCACCACGGTATATACCCAAATACTAAAAAAATTGTATCCGGATGTTCCAGTTTTGATCGGTGGGATTGAAGCTTCTTTGCGCAGGGTAACGCATTATGATTATTGGAAAAACGAGTTGCTTCCAACAATTTTGGAAAGCACCCAAGCGGACATGTTGGTTTATGGCATGGGCGAACAACCGTTACGTGATTTGGTAAAATACCTAGATAAAGGTATCCCCTTTTCTTCGCTCAAAACTATCGAGCAAACAGCGTTTTTGGTGCCTAAAGGCCAACTGCCCAAAAACAAAAACTGGACGGATAAGCGATTGGCTTCTCACGAGGATTGCCTACAAGATAAAAAGACCTTTGCTTCCAATTTTAAATTTATAGAACAAGAATCGAATAGCCTTAAGGCGAAGCGTCTTTTACAGGATGTTGGCGAACACACTTTAGTGATTAATCCGCCTTGTCAAACCATGACTGAAAAAGAAATTGATGCTTCTTTTGATATGCCTTACACCCGACTGCCGCATCCTAAATACAATAAACGCGGGCCTATTCCTGCTTACGAAATGATAAAGTTTTCGGTCAATATGCACCGAGGTTGTTTTGGAGGTTGTAGTTTTTGTACTATTTCGGCACATCAAGGCAAATTCATAGCCTCTAGGTCGAAGGAATCGATTATGAAAGAGGTAGAACAAATAACACAAGATGCATCCTTTAAGGGCTACATTAGTGATTTGGGTGGCCCCTCGGCAAATATGTACCGTATGAAAGGTAAAGTACAGGCTATTTGCGACAAATGCATTTCTCCCTCTTGTATTTCTCCTTCAGTATGTAGCAATTTGGATACTTCGCATGCCCCTATGACCGAAATTTACAAAGAGGTTGATCAACACCCGAAGGTAAAGAAAGCCTTTGTAGGGTCGGGAATTCGCTATGATTTGCTGGTCGAAGATTTTAACAAAAATGCCGATCCAAAAGATTTAGAAGAATACTCCGAACAATTGATTACACGACATGTATCGGGTCGTTTGAAAGTTGCCCCCGAACACACCTCAGACAATGTACTTAAAATCATGCGTAAGCCTTCTTTCAAGCACTTTCACAGCTTCAAAAAGATGTTTGACAAAGTGAATAAAAAGTATGACATGCAGCAGCAGTTGATTCCTTACTTCATATCGAGTCATCCGGCCTGTGAATTAGAGGATATGGCTAATTTGGCTGCCGAAACCAAAGACATGGGCTTTCAGTTAGAACAAGTGCAAGATTTTACGCCAACGCCGATGACCGTTGCTACGGTTATTTACTATTCGGGTTATCATCCTTACACGTTACAACCGGTCTTTACCCCCAAAAATGCCGACGATAAAAAAGATCAACATAAGTTCTTTTTTTGGTACAAGCGCGAAAACCATCGTTGGATCAAAAATGTACTGACCAAAAGCAACCGTCCCGACTTAATAAATGCCTTACTTTCGTCGGCAATGCCCGAAAAATCGGGTCAACAACAGCGAAAAAACAGCAAATCAAAAGGCGGTAAAAAAGCCCGTAGAAATTTCCATAAGTACAAGAAAAGCTACAAGAAGAAAGGGGAATAACTTCAGCAATCATTCTTGATTCGAATTGATACCAATCATTGAATTAGAGCATCTCGTTTTATTCGATTCTAAACGTTTTAGCCTCTGGAAATGCACCTTCACCTATCAGGTACAATTCTGCTTCATTGTTGTAATCGGGTTGTCTCAAAACTAGGCCCGTGTTCTTTTCTTCGAGTGCGATATCATCTAAAATGTCATTCCAGGTATCATATGCTGCTTTTGCCGAACCGTCTTTTATTTTTCCACTACGCCACATAGCTATAGCTGTCACGTATCTTTCTGACTCGTGCCCATCTGTCTCATCATTCCTACTAATTTGTTCGGCAATTTTCCCATCTATTTCACTCTTTAGCTCAACACGGGTCAAAGACAACTGAAAATCGAGCCCTAGAAGTTGGTCTTCAGCAGTATTGTATTCTTTTTTACCGGGTTCTTCCTCATTATCCGGAAGTTGACCATGTTCGACATTGAGGTTGAGCAATCGAAGTGTATCGGGAGAATCTTTGTCTAGTGCATGCGACACCTCGTGTACAATCGTATTTAAGTCATCATTGCTTTGTGGCCCGCGCAAAAGATAAATAAAATCGTCTGTTACAGAATAACAAGCCACAGCAGCACCAAGATGATGTGCGATGTCCGGTGCAACCGAGTTCATATCCGTCACCAACATCACTTTACCTTCGGTGGCATAAGCCCTTGCCCCAGCTATAACTTCCTTAAAATGTAATTTTTCTTCGTCTGTTATTCCCAATGATTCTATTTGTTCGTCGGACAATAAAGCCTCGAGTTTGTCTGCCGTATCAACCAATGCTTGCGCCCCTTCTGCATTACCCACAAGTCCTTTTTGTTCCACCGTTTCCTCTTCTGTACCATCTATACTATCTTGTAAGGCACGGACCTCTTCGGCCTCGGCACTTTGATCGATAACATCGGTTTGGGTTTCGGTCGGAGTACTGCTGCTGCTGTCATTGGCAACGGCTTGTTGCTGTTCCTCTTCGTTCGTTTTGTCCTCAAATTCTTCCATTGTCTTAATTTTGTGCGTGTTGATGATAGGTAAACTTTGGTTGCCTAAACCTCAATATATATATAAATAATCGTAATTCCATTTGTTATGAATGCCCGTTCCTACTAAAAAAAGATTAAAACAACCTAATAAGCACTAGAACTGCTTTGCTTCGCATCTCTTCTTTTAGTCTTAGACAAAATTAGATCTTTTTAATTTTACTGCTGAATACTTAAAAATATATCTAAGCTATGCAATTATCGGACTAATCTGCAAACAACTACTCCTAGACTATCTTTTTTATTAGTAAATTTGAGTGCTTGTACAGGTGGAATATTCCACGTATATCTTAGTTGTGCTCCATTAGCTTCGGAATTTATAGAGGAAAATAACTGTTTTAGGAATAATCTATTTGATGACTAACATCCAGATCAATGAATAAAAAACTAATTTACTTTCTTGTTATCTTATCATTACTAATCAGTTATTCCTGCATAAATTCCCAATCTGATACTACAGACAAAAATTTACCTCAAGCCCGAAATAATACAAACAAAAATCTAGACTCATTACATCCTCTCCAAAAGAACAACCACCAATTTATCAGCAAATTAAATGAAAAATGGGATGAGCGTAAAAATGAAAGAGATGTTTATTCTGACTTTTTTCTCAACATGGATGAACTAAAAAAAGGCAATTGGGTGTATGCTAGAGAACATACAATAGCGGGATCAAAACTAAAGGAGTATGAGGCAAAAGACGTACATATTATTGTTTTCAGCCATGAAGATGAAAAATTATTCAAACGATTTTTAACTAATATTGATAGTTTCATTAACCTTGAAGCTATTTCTATAGGAGGAATAAATCTTGAAGGTGAATTACTTGATAAACTTATTAATCAACTCTCAAAGAAAAAACATTTAAAAAAACTTAGATTAAGGGTCTGTTATCTAAAAAATATCCCCTCTAGTATTAATAAACTCAAAGATCTTGAAACTTTAGATATTTCCGAAAACCACTTATCTACTTTGCCTAAAGAAATAGGTGGTTTAAAAAACTTGAGACATCTAAACATAAGAAATAATAGGCCATTAAAAATTTTGCCCCCTGAAATTGGTTCATTAATTCAATTACAATATCTAGGTTTTGAAGGTTCTAAATTGTCAAAAATCCCAAACACCATAGGTGGATGTAAAAACTTGATTAAAATTGTAGGGAATGCATGTAAAATAGAAGCCATCCCTTTTGAAATTGGAAAATGTACTGAACTTAGAGAAATTAACCTATCCTATAATAAAATAGATAGTATCCCATCTGAAATTGGAGAGCTTAACAGCTTAAAAACCATATCTCTAGGAGGCAATCATATTCGTAAACTTCCGAATTCTTTTGAAAAGCTTAGCAAGCTCCGTTTTTGTGGCTTAGGACATAATCAATTCAAAGCTTTTCCAAACCCAGTCCTAAGACTGCAAAAAGTGCAAACATTGTGGTTGCATGAAAATGAGTTTAATGAAGTACCTATAGATTTAGCAAATATGAAATCTCTTATTTATTTCTTAGTAGATGAACCTGAGTTGAATTCTGAAAATGTAGAAAAAATAAAGGAATTAAATCCACAAATAAGATTTATTGACGAAGATTAATTAAAACTGAGCACAAAAAAAGCTATGTGGCAATTTCATATTTAGGGCGGAAAAAATCCTTTTCGTTTGTATCACTACTCAAAATCTGCGATTTTGCTTAGGGATTGGCTGTATTTATTTTCGCATAGCTTGTGGCACACCATTTAGCCAAACTGTTATTGAGCATACTATTTTAAATCAATAAAATAATATGCGGACTGCGTAGGCTTTTGTAAATAGACAGAACGTATCAGGCCACGCAAAAAGATTAAATTTAGCATAGGAGATATCGCTTCCGGTGTGTATATGCTAGGGTGAATTACCTTAAACGGCCCTTTTCTGAAAAAGTAATCAAAATATAGATATCCTATTATTTATTGTAGACAAGGCTAAAAAGTAGGAACCCTCAAGCGTTTTTTGTTTGAAGTGGCGACCATATATTGTTTTTATTATGATGGCAACTATAAAGAATCAATGTTAAAATTGATAAGAATAATAGTTTTTTATAGGTCATCATTCTAGTTTTCGATATTGTACCTAGCTTAATTTTCGAACTTAATCCATAGGGAAAGCATTAAGTGTCGAATATAAGATAATTCGTGAAACACAGGAAAAAGAAAAAAAGCTCCAAGAAAAAGCAAATGCTCAATTTCAAGATTGGATAAAAAGTAGGGCTACTGCACAAGCAACGAGCCTTGTGAAGGTTGTTATCCATTAACAAAGTCGAAATTAAAAAGTATAAAGACTAAAATCAACGAAGAAGATAACAATCTAGGGAAAAATTGGCTAGAAGAAATTAAGTTGAACTCCAATAAAATTATTTAGCCTCAATATCTTTCAAAAGAGGAGACATTGTACATCAAAAAGCATTTTGGGTCGGCTGATGAAAACAATTGTGATTTGGAAATTGAACGTCGTTCTAAATTAAAACTGTGGAAGAAACTTTATGAAATGATTTTTATTAGAATATAAGAGTCTAAATAAAAGTTATTTTTTTCTTAGATAGATTTTGGATTACTGCAAGTAATTTCCTGGGATTCGCAACAGACGCTCTAGTTGCAGCAGGAATAGAAATCCACCTAACGTTTTGCAGCATTAAAATATTTTAACAGCCAATAGGGTAGCTCCTTTAGCTTTTATTGAGCCCCAAAGAGCGAAGCAATACCAAACACAACAAAAAAATAACTTGTAAAAATAAAAAAGAACCGTGGTCAGCAAGGCGCTTATGTACATGCCAGGTTTCGGAAATAAGCTTTTAGGAATGAACACATATGACGCAGCGCAATAAGCATAAAATTTGTTGATAGCTAAAAAAAAATTACTAGCTAAACCTGCGATTTTACGCTAGGAAATCCTTATTTTTATAGGGCAACGTTGGCACTAACTATAGG
>CAJQQM010000265.1 GCA_905480485.1 uncultured Aureispira sp. | reverse complement strand
TGGGTTATCCCTTGGGAGGTTACCCTGGGGGTAGTCTTGCTGTATGGGCTGTGGGCTCCCTTGAATCAACGGCTTGAGCCCCACACTTACCTCATAGAGAGTCAATACGAGTTTTAGTCTGGCTGTGTGGGTGCTGTGTTTTGGTCTGGCTGTGTGGGTGCTATGCCAATGGTTGAAGTTTTCCACATGAAGAAGCGTACTGCAAAGGCTACAATAGATTTACACCTCAGCTGACTGAGCTTTGCTTGGTGCTTGAAAAAGTCTGCCTCCTATTCACCAAAAGTTTGAATGCTTTATTCATATATTGAAAGCCATTCTAAATAAAAAATCGGAATTATTTATTTCGCTGGCTATGGTGCTTGTTTTGTTGCTTTTAGCTTCGGTATCGATGTATGCCTTAGAACATCGTGCACAACCTGACGCATTTTCTAGTGTGGCAGCAACTATGTGGTGGGGAGTTGCTACACTTACAACGGTTGGCTACGGCGATATCTACCCAATTACCACAGCCGGAAAAATTCTTGGAGGATTTATTGCTATTTTAGGCGTTGGACTGTTTGCCTTACCTGCCGGTATTATTGCCTCTGGATTTGTTGAAGAGATGGAAGATGCCAAAAAACGGCAACAATTAAAAAGACAAGCACAACAACTGAAAGAAGCTTTTGAAATAGAATACTTCGGACCAGTTATCAAAATCAAAAAACAACTTGGCCTAGAGAATTTCCCAAGAAAATGGCTTAGCCTGCACGATATCAAATACAAACTTGCTATAACAGAAACTGCTTTGCTCGATATCACCGCAAGTTCGAATCAATTTAGAATTCGGTCGGTAAAGCTTAATGGTGTAAATAGTGTAGGCCTTGAATATACGCCTTCAAATCGACTTTATGGGCAATGTATTGATCGTGCATCTTCTTTGACTATCATTAATATGTATGCTAATATTCAAGCTTTCTTTGGTCACTTTTCACAAGCCGTTGCCTATCGTTTAGAGGCTAATTTTGTATCGAACGAAACGTATAACAAAGTAAATTTCAATCGAAACAAACGCCTTAATCTTATTCATAACGAATCTTATGTAACCCCACAAAACCAACACCCCGCTTTACAAGAACTAAAAAAAGACCTACTACAACTCGCAGAAAAAAAATCAATTTGTATTATGATGGTAAGTGCTGCAACTAATGAAAACTTATTGCAATTTAATGTGGGAGGTACTAAAGGAAGTCATCATTTTGAAGATGCTGTTTTTTTCAAAGATCTTATATTATTAGAAAAGGCTTTTGAAACCGCTGAAAACATTGCTCAGAAACAACAAATGAAAATTCTTAAACACCAAAATAACGGCGCCCCAAACAAAGACCACATCAGTTGGTACCTGCATCAAAAAAGTCAATGTCAATTAATTTTATTGCACGTAAATGTGGGAATTCTCAAAAATAAGGCAAGCGAGTACTACCGATATATCGATCAAATAAGTAGCATATTATCCGTCTTAAAAACACCTGCCTAAGTCAAAGTCAGTGTATCCTAATTTTTATGGAACAATTCTATACAATTATCCTTTTTCTGCTACTTAGCTTCTTTAGTTCTGCACAAAGTCAGAAAAGTGAATACCTACTAACCGTAGAATATAAGCTGGACAAAAGCCATACAAAAAAAAGCCTAAAAATAGCTAAAAAACAAAAACGACAGGCCCTAGAAACCAACGATTTTGTTCTGTTTTTTTTTCAAGATTCTACATCCGCTTTGCAATTGCAACTGCAAGCTAAGAAAAAACTTAAACTACTAAATATTCACCTAAATATAAATCAGCACCTACATCCTTCATTCCAATTAGGTGCTTTTGATTCAATTCAATATCTATGCAACGGTTTTCAAAGTTGGACAACTACTATTGAACGTAATTATCTGGACAAGGAACAACATCTTTCTTCTTTGTTAAATCCTTACGGCAAGCACCTTGGTGATTATCAACATTATTATCATTATCCAAAACAAAAAGGACAGCTGCATAGTTGGACCTATACCTATTTGCGACTAGACAGTAACTACACGTTTATAGGGTCGCTAAACGACGACAAGGGCTTTACTTGTTTTAAACACGACGCCCTAAATCAAACTATGCGTATTCAAAAAGATTGCCAAAACTATTGTATTGAAAAAGGAGATACATTTGAGGTATTTGACCTCGTTATTTTTGAGGGTAACTATGCCAAAGTGTGGTCGAATTATAGAAAAGCCCTTGGGCCAAATTCTTCTACAGCAAAAGCTGCAATTGGCTGGACAAGTTGGTACAATTATTATGATAAAATTAATCAACAACTTTTATTAGAAAATTTAGATGCGTTCGAAACAGCCAAAATACCCCTTGATATATTTCAAATCGACGATGGGTATCAATATGAAATAGGTGATTGGTTGACTTGCAATACTAAATTCCCGAATGGCATGGCTTGGATGGCTGATAAAATACATCAGAAAAAGTTTAAAGCCGGATTATGGTTAGCGCCTTTTATTGCTTCCAAAAAATCTAAACTCTTCCAAAAAAATCCAGATTGGTTTGTAAAAGATAAATCTGGCAAACCCTTAAAAGTAGCGATCAATGTAATTTGGAAAGCCCCCTATTACGCCTTAGATATTTACAATACCGAAGTACAAGAACACCTCAAAAAAGTCATCCAAACCATTTTATATGACTGGAATTACGATATGATAAAAGTTGATTTTTTGTTTGCTGCCTGTTTGCAGGCGCTGCCGAACAAAACTAGAGGAATGATTATGTCTGATGCCATGCACTTGTTGCGTCAATGGGCAGGCGATAAATTAATTTTAGCTTGTGGCGTTCCGCTTGCATCAGCTTTTCATCAAGTTGATTATTGTAGAGTGGGCAATGACGCGCATACCGCTTGGGAATTTGGTATCCTAAAAGCACTTGGTAATGCCGAACGGCCTTCAACTTGGAGTACGCTAGGCAACAGTATACATCGTTACGGATTAAATGAAGCTGTTTTTTTGAACGACCCTGATGTGTTTATGCTTCGAGATGAAAACAGCCATTTTAACCAAGATGAAAAATACACCTTATTGTTGCTCAATAACACCTTGGGTGCTGTACTTTTTAATTCAGACGATATAAGGCTGTACAACGACGAACAACGGATACTATTTCGATCTATTTTCCCCTATCAAAAACCTCGTATCGAATCCATACATTCGGAAAACCAATGTTATAAAATTAAGTTAAGGGTTAATCAGCGAAGATACATTGTATTCTGCAACCTCAGCAAGCAAGCAATAAACCTAAGTACAGGAAAAGGTAGTTTTTATGATGTACAACAAAACAAATGCTACCATAAACCACAGGAATTTTTGCTCAAAAAACACCAAAGCAGACTATTTTATCAAATAGATACAAGCCAAAAAATTGAGCTACTTGGTGGCAAAAATCATCTATTTAGTGGGCAGGAAATTGAAAGTATATCTCGAACAAATGATACGGAGCTAGTAGTTAAATTTCGACAAAATGCTCAAAAAAATCAAGGCATTCACTTTTGGGTCGCCGACCCAACGGTGCAATACATTCGAATCAATCATCAAAGCATAGCTGTCGATAAGCAAATAGCAAGCTATGGTAGAGAGAAAAAAAAAACTAGGCCAAAATAGCTGCCATTTCGGCTAGTCTAGCGGCATAACCTGCTTCGTTATCATACCAAGCAGTTAGCTTAAGCATCCCCCCGTGCATTGTGGTAAGTGGAGCATCAAAAATACATGAATGTGGATCGGATACGATATCGGAGGATACGATAGCTTTGGTAGAATAGGCTAAAACACCTTTCATAGGCCCCTCGGCAGCTTTTCTAAAAGCGGCATTAACCGCTTCCACATCGGTCGTATTTTCAGTGGCACAGATAAGTTCGACTAATGATCCTGTCGGAACGGGTACGCGAATACTCGAAGCTTGTATTTTCCCCTTCATTTCTGGCATTACGAGCGCTAAGGCTTTCGCGGCACCTGTAGTTGTAGGCAACATATTTAGGGCAGCAGCCCTAGCCCTTCTTAAATCTTTGTGCGGTGCGTCTTGAATACGCTGATTGGAAGTATATGCGTGCACCGTGGTCATCCATCCAAAACGAATACCACAATGTTCTTGGAGTACTTTAATCAGGGGTGCTAAACAATTGGTGGTGCAAGAAGCATTAGAAACCAACCAATCTTGATCTTTGATCGATGTATCATTCACCCCCATAACAATTGTAGGAACACCTTCTGAACGAGCCGGGGCTGACAACAATACCCTTTTAGCACCCGCTTTCACGTGCATTGCAGCTTCCTCTCTTTTTCTGAAAACTCCAGTACATTCCAAAACAACGTCAACACCTAACGCCTTCCAAGGTAAGGTTTCTGGATTTCGGGCAGAAAAAGTCGGAATTTGTTTGTCATCAATAATTATGAAATCATCCTGACTAGAAACCAATCCGGGAAAACGGCCATGAGATGAATCAAATTCGAACAAATGTGCCAAAGTAGCTGTATCGGTCAAATCATTTATCGCCACCACTTCAATATCCGAACGCTGAATCAAATTTCTTAGGCTTAATCGTCCAATCCTTCCAAATCCATTAATTGCTATTTTTTTTTTCATCATTTAAATTTTAAAATTGATTAGACAGGACAAAAATGAAATCGCTTTTTGCTTCGCAAAACAATTATTATCAATTAGTTAACACCTTTTAAATCTAAATATTGTGCTGTTTTTTTGTGACAACTTTATCAATATAAAAAAAAGTTTGAAGTTTTTTTTTGGAGATTAAAAAAATGTAATTTATATTTGCACTATCAAAGGTGAGCAAGTCATCGCAGGGTCCATTCGTCTATCGGCTAGGACGCCAGGTTTTCATCCTGGTAAGAGGGGTTCGATTCCCCTATGGACTACACAAGAGCTTTCTACTAAGAAGGCTCTTTTTTTTTGTTCATATTTGAACAATATTTTGCAATTCTATCTATATGAGATACCTTTAATTAGAAATTTAATAAACCAAAAACTATTTTATAATAGGCTCATTAACAATCGTAATGTGATTTCATTATCCGCCCTCCAAATAATTGAAAGTTTATGCAGTGAGCCTAAAAATAATCATTATATTGTTCTAAAACACCGGTACATACACAATATTGCTAATATCTTAAATGAGAAACAACATGAAAACATCGACATTACTTTGGTTATCTTGCTGCCTCCTAGGAGTCCTCCAATTGTCTGGACAAAGCATAGTAGGAACAAGTCCTACCAACAAAAATATTATTTTAGAAGAAATGACAGGTATTTATTGTGGCTACTGCCCAGACGGACACCTCAAAGCACAGCAACTTGCTGATGCCAACTCGGGGCGCGTTGTAATCGTTAATATACATGCAGGTTCCTATGCGAGTCCATCGGCTAGCGACCCCGACTTTCGAACCAGTTGGGGCAATTATGTCAATGGCCTTTTCAGTATATCAGGATACCCTACCGGGGCTGTCAATCGTCGAAGCTTTTTTGGGTCTGTTATGAACAATCGTTCGTCTTGGGCCGGACATGCTTTTACTGTTATGTCTGAAACTTCTCCGGTTAATGTAGGTGCTACTGCCAACCTCGATTTGGGCGGACGTATTGCTTCGGTAAATGTCGAGGCTTATTATACGGCAAACGGCACAGGGACTGTGAATAATATGCATGTTATTTTGATGCAAGATAATGTTCCCGGGCCTCAATCAGGAGGCAGCACCTGGAACCCTAATCAAGTGTTGCCGAATGGTGATTATAATCATATGCACATGTTTCGTCACAATTTAAGCCCAAATGCAGGAGATGCTATTACGAACACAAGTTCTGGTTCGCTTTACAGCAATTCTTACAGCTATGCAATGCCTAATGATTATCTTGGTGTGGCCCTGAACATTCCGGATGTACATGTTGCTGTGTTTGTCAGTGAAGGTAGCAGCACCGGCGCTATTGAAACCGGTGACTATGCAAGCCTTACTTTTGTAACCCCAACGAATGCCCTAGACATGGCCACCTCCTCTGGCCACTTTGGGTCTTTGACCGATTATTGTGCCAACGGTTCTTCGTTTAACCCTGCTTTTGAGGCTGTCAACGCAACGCCAAACACCATAAATTCTATAGAAGCCTCTTATACCATTAATAACGGAAGTCCTGTTACAACAACCTTAACCGGGCTCAATTTGTCGAATGGACAAGGCACTACCATTAATTTTCCGGCGGTTGCTTTAGCTGCCGGTGTTAACCAACTCGAATACAACATCGTACAAATTAATGGTTCTGACCCAGACTATATACCTTCGAATAATTTAGAATTAAACGGTAAGGTGGTGTCTCTTACTGCTAACCCTGTAACCGATAGTTTAGTCGAAGATTTTGAGAGTCCAGATTTGACAGCAGGGAGTGATACCTTAGGCTACAGTCAGTTGCTAAGTGGTGCCCTTTTTATCAATCCATACAGTGTTAGCTATGATATTTTTGGTGTCGTAGGCTATGCTGGAAGCACCTATGATTTGGGCCAATGTATTCAAGCCAATTTTGGTTCTACAGAGTTTCCAACCTTGAGTTATGGCGAAGTAATTTTTGACAATGTCAATTTGACCAACCGCGAAAACATAAATTTAAGCTTCGATTATGCGCATGCCGAACAAACACAAAACTTTGGCGATGGCTATCTCGAGGTATTTGCCTCTACCGATTGTGGAGCCACTTGGGATACACTTTGGAGACGCATCGGACCAAGCTTAGCGACAGCAAACGCAGTTTGGGCCCCTAATTATTTTTATCCAATGACCGCCGATTGGCAGGCGGCAAGTGTCGATCTTACCGCCTACGAAAATAATGCAAGACTTGCTATCAAAATGAAGATGGGAAAAATTGCATCTGCCAATAGTTTGTATATCGATAATATCAATATTAGCAGCACCCTAAACCAACAGAACTTACCTAATATTGAATATTTGAATATCTTCCCGAACCCCGCTAAGGAGATACTTCAAGTAGCATTCAACAATAAGGTACCACAGCAACTAAAGGTTCAAATTCTGAATACCTTGGGGCAACAAGTTGTCGAAAAACCAGCTCAATTCTATCATGGAAGTCAAATGTTGAGTTTTGATATAAAAGCGCTTAAAGCTGGTGTTTATTTCCTTAGTATCAGCAACAATTCAGGAGTAGAGACCCGACCTTTTGTTGTGCAACCATAAGCATCTCATCATCTAAAATAAAATCGTGAAAAACTGTTGTTTAGACCAACAGTTTTTCTTTTTTATC
>CAJQQM010000264.1 GCA_905480485.1 uncultured Aureispira sp. | reverse complement strand
ATGATCTTCTAGATATACTTTATCTTTGGTCCCGAAGTTATCAAATTGAACAAGTGATATTTCGTAGCCTCCGGCTGTTTTGATCTCTGTCATCAAGGGTATCGTTACCGGATCAGACTCTAATTCGGGCAGTCCGTTGATTTTGAGCAAGCCATCGCTAGTTTGAGAGGCTAATTCGATATCAGCATCCTGAATATCTTGTAAAACACGGGCATCATACTTATTATCGTAACTATCTGTGGCATCCTCGTTGAACCGGAACACAGCTTCGCTTTCTAAACCTTGTCCATTAATTTCAAGACGAAGAATAGGCTCGTTCTGTGTATTTGATTTATAAAAATCGTTGGTGGCGGCATTTGGGTCGGTTACACGAATAGCATCTTCAAAACACAAATTGGAATTGGAAGAGGTGCGCACCCAAAAAGCTTGCATCGATGGAATAATTCCGCCAAAATTAGCCGGTGAAGAAACTCCGTTAATGTAACTAAAATAGGTACTAGTTGTAGGGTCCCATACATACAATGCGTTTTCAACATCAGGAGAAGTGGATGATAAAGCCATGAGTTGATTAAAGTCAATCGGCGAAGGATAAGGATTGCCTATTAAATTCCATCCATCAGGTGGGCAATTACCTACATACGGGATGACAGGAGGCGTCGAATTGAGGGGCACGCAAATAGTGCCTGCATTAAAATCTCCGGTTATATCAACCGTAACACCGTTTGTCGCATCAAAATAGGCCGTAACTCCAGTGCCAGGTGCCATCGGATGACTCAAAGATGTAGGAGCCGTCCATCCGTCGGTTGAATGGTCACTTTGAATTGTTTCGTCATAATAGTATAAGCTTGGATGTGCTACATTTAAATTGATGGTTATGTCATCTGATAATTCACCAATAGTTGCCGTCGAAACCGGTGAGGATAAAAAATGATGGCCAACAGAATTTTGTATATATTTACGAATAATGAAATCTCCAAGCGTTGTCCCACCATTGTGGTGCACCAAGGCATCTCCATCAACATCACTTTCCATCACTACATCTTGGTTGTTAGTGCTAAACGTTCCATCGGTCAATTTCAATACTCCCTTGATAGTACATCCATCCGCTTCTAGTACATTTAACTGATTGGTTATTTCTACATTATTACACTCCCCTAATCGAACAAATTTAGCATTTGCACCATCAATTACAACATCTCCCTCAATCGTACCGTAGTTGTTTAATTCTCCATTAATGGTTAATACATTTCCTGGTTCAACCGTTAGTTTTGCTCCAGGTTCTACTTTGAACTCCGAACCAACATCCACAACAAAGTCGTTGTTTAAGGAAATATCGTGACTAATATCAACATTTTCATCAGAAGAGGGTACTACATTGTTGCTCCATATAGAAGGGTCTGTAAACGCTCCGCCATTACTAGATACATTATCGTCTAGAACAACAGTGATATCAAAAGTATAAGTATTAAGACCGATAATCGGACAGTTATCATCAGTGACAATTACATTAAATGAATTGACGCCAACTTCATTAGCTGTTGGTGTCCAAGTGAAGGTTCCAACCGGATAAGCCCCTCCGTTGTTGACGGTAAAAGAGGCCGTAGGAATGCCTTGATTCCAGTTCATATCGACTAAATCTCCAACATTAGGGTCGGATGAGTTGGCAAAAAATGTTATAGAATTACCAACTAGTAAGGTTAAAGAAAAATTATTGCTACCGTCAATACCCGTCATTACAGGACTATCGTTTGAGCAGGCTAAAACCGTAAATTGAATGTCCCGAGAGATTTCACTGATTTTAACTCCATTGCGGTATTCTTCTACCAATACGCACAATACACCTACCTGTCCAGCTGAAGAGGGCGTGAACGAAAGGGCTCCTGTTTCTGGATCAATAACAATTCCATTCGTTGAAGAAAGCGGCGTATTAGCCGAAAATCCAGCAGAATAATTGACCGCATCATTGTCGTTGTTGAAACAATCTGTCAAAGAAAATATCAAATCATCTCCATCAGGATCAGATGCCCCATGGTTGTAGTCGGTGGGTTGTCCCATACAGATAAAAGAGACAGGTGAATTCAAAAAAGTAGGTGAATTATTGCAGACTGCAGCATCGGTGAGCAGGGTTTCGATATACATTCGTTCACTTAGTGGTGAACTTAGTGTTGTAATAGCACCATTACGGCAACATCGTCTCCAGTAAAGTTCAATATTGGTACAAGTTGCAGGAATATTCATGGTTGTTTGGTATACATGCTCTTCTATACCATAGGTACCACCACCGCCATTGCAGGCAGTCCCTGTAAATCCAGCACAAACAGGTGTAATTTCTTGTGTACTAATCTTGGTCATATACTGAGTACCTGTACCACAGTTAGCTGACATGTACATTACTTCGTAGGAAGCTGCATTGATACCATTACAATCTCGATATACTCTGAGCGTAATACGGTATTGATTATTACCAAGACATTCGTAGGATAAATCCCCTCCCATCAGGTGGGTTGCAGAGACTTGTTGGGTAGGTGCAAAAATGATTGCCACTAAACAACAAAAAACGAAGCGTAGAAAATTAGAATGAATCATGTTAAAAGTTTTTAATTGCCACAAAAAATAATTAGTGAGGTTAAAAACTTAAGGTCGTATGCTTACAGCTGATTATTGCATCAGTTGTCGATGGGGTTTGGGTTTAAGGGGGTGTGATAATTCCGTAAAGATGCTGGCGAGCAATTTGAGATTTTGTTTTACTTCTTGATGATATTTTGATCTAGAATTAACACATCAAACTAATAACAACTTAAATGCCATAACATAACTTATTGCAAACAAGCACATTAGTATAACTCTTGCCTTTTGAATTATTCCAAAAAATGGAATTTAATCCAAAAAAAAACCTTGTAGCTGCAATAAATAACCTTTTATAAAATCTAAAAAACTTGTTAATCATATTAATTTAAACCCCACGTTAGCCCAACATTGATTGGCAAATCAAAGGCAACATAATTTCAATATCCTGAGGTTTTTTTATAAATTTGACCATTGAATCACTCGGGCACCAAAAACAAAAGTTTTGGCTAATAAAAAGAAAAAAATATCTAAGACAACGCCTTTAATGGCACAGTACAATGAACTAAAGGCGAAATATGCAGATGCTATTCTATTGTTCAGGGTTGGCGATTTCTACGAAACGTTTTCAACAGATGCAATAAAAGCGTCTAAGGTATTAGGTATTATACTAACCGCACGAAATAACGGTGGGTCTAAGGTTGAATTAGCTGGGTTTCCACATCATTCTTTAGATACCTATTTGCCTAAATTAGTACAAGCTGGTTTTCGAGTGGCTATTTGCGAACAACTGGAAAAACCGAGTAAACACAAAAAATTAGTCAAAAGAGGCGTAACGGAAATAGTCACGCCTGGGATAACGACGAATGAAAAAATATTACATCATAAAAAAAATAATTTCCTAGCTGCGGTACATTTTGGTAAAAAAGGAAGAATAGGCCTCTCTTTCATTGATATTTCTACGGGCGAATTTTTAGTGAGTGAAGGAACCGCCACTTACATTGACAAACTATTGCAAAGTTTTCAGCCTTCTGAGTTGATTTTTTCTAAATCAAAACAAAAAGATGTACTTAAATACTTTGGTGATAAGTTTTATCAGTACGGTATCGAAGAATGGGTATTCACCGAAGATTATGCCGCAGAAAAACTTCAACAACAATTTGAAGTGAAGTCTTTGAAGGGCTTTGGTGTTGACGATATGCATGTAGCTAAAGTGGCCGCAGGAGCTGTTTTGCATTATATTGCATCGACCGAACATAACAACCTTTTGCACCTGAATCGAATTAGCAGAATCCAAGCTGACCATTATGTTTGGCTCGATAAATTCACCGTTCGCAATCTCGAATTGGTCTACACACAAAGCCCAAATGGAGTACCCCTGATTGATATTTTAGATCAGACAATTTCTCCGATGGGAACAAGATTATTGAATAAATGGATACTACTCCCTCTCAAAGACCTTAAAAAGGTCAAGGAACGGCATCAGGTAGTTCGTTACTTTATGGACAACAGTAGTTTTACGGAATCGATTACCGAACAAATTAAATCTATAGGGGATTTGGAGCGCTTGATTGCCAAAGTACCCATGAATAAAATAAATCCGCGAGAAGTAATGCAGTTATGTAAAGCACTGCATGCTATAGAACCCATCAAAAAACATCTAAGTACTACTGACAACCATCAACTTCAAGTAATTGCGGATGAACTACTTTTGTGCGAGCCCCTTCAAGAACGGATTGACCGTGAACTGCAAGAGAACCCACCGGTAAAACTTGATAAAGGAGCGGTTATAGCGGATGGCGTTTCGTCAGAACTTGATGAACTGCGCGACATCATTAACAACAGTAAAGATCATTTATTGTCGATACAACAATCAGAAGCAGCTGCCACAGGCATAGACAATTTAAAAATAGGATTTAATAATGTTTTTGGTTATTATTTAGAGGTGACGAATAAATACAAAAACAAAGGCTTGGTCCCTGAACATTGGGTCCGAAAGCAAACCCTAACTAATGCGGAACGCTACATTACAGACGAGCTTAAACATCTTGAAGTAAAAATATTGGGCGCCGAGGAAAAAGCCTTAGGCTTGGAACAGCAGCTTTTTATTGATTTAGTATGGTCCTTGCAAGATTACATACGACCTGTTCAAAAAAACGCCGCCCTCATTGCTCAGCTTGATTGCTTATCGGCATTTGCCAATATAGCTACCCAAAACAACTATTGTCGTCCTCAAATGAATGATAGTTTAGTAATTGACATCAAAGAAGGGAGGCATCCTGTAATTGAAAAGCAATTGAACCTTGGTGATGTTTATGTTCCGAATGATCTATATCTAGATAATGAGACGCAACAAATCATTATGATAACAGGACCAAATATGTCGGGAAAATCAGCACTACTAAGGCAAACAGCCTTAATTTGTTTGATGGCTCAGATTGGTTCTTTTGTACCTGCAAAAGAAGCAACATTGGGGATGATTGACAAAATTTTTACCCGAGTAGGGGCCTCTGATAATATTTCTTCAGGCGAATCCACTTTTATGGTAGAAATGAACGAAACCGCATCTATTCTTAATAATATCAGTCCTAGAAGCCTAATACTTTTGGATGAGATCGGACGGGGCACAAGTACCTATGATGGAATTTCTATTGCCTGGTCTATAAGCGAATTTCTACATAATAATCCTGAAGCACAACCCAAAACTTTATTTGCTACACATTACCACGAGCTGAACGAACTAGCTGAACGCTTTGACCGAATCAAGAACTTCAATGTTTCGACCAAAGAATTAAACAATAAAGTCATTTTCTTGCGCAAACTCAAAGAAGGAGGCTCAAAACACAGCTTTGGTATTCATGTGGCTAAAATGGCCGGAATGCCTAGGACTGTTGTAGAACGTTCTGGAGAAATATTGAAAGAACTCGAACAGAAGAGTATCGACGCAGGCGATTTGGACCAGAAAGTAAGGCAACTTTCGTCACCCGTACAATTAAGTTTCTTTGACAGTGCAGCAGACCCAAAACTGACCGCAGTTCAAGAGCTACTAGAAGACATAGACCCCAATCAACTCACGCCTATTGAATGTATGCTCAAGTTGGATGAACTCAAGAAAATGCTGGATTAATCAGATCAATATTCCTTTTTTCATTCTATAGCAATACCTGATTTATCCAATCCTAAACCAATCTAGAAGACCAAGAGACTATGCTGCTTTTTTAGCGCTTTTGTACAGCAAAGTTCCTAATGCTACCACAGCCAAACCTACAAAAAACAAAGACAAATACGACCCTCCTTTTGTTTTGATCTGCACAGGCTTGGTGGTACCAATCTGTATAAAAGGAGACCAAAACGCAGGATGTGCTAAAACACCGTTCGCAGACTCAACATACCTTAATTTGGCATTTCTAAGGGCTTCATCTTTGAACATACCTTCAGATAGGTTTTTGTAAAAATATTTCATGACTTTTGAAGTGGCAAAATCATTCACCTGCCACAAAGATACCACCATTGAAGGAACCCCTGCATACATAAATGAACGAGCCAATGAGGCAATACCATTACCTTTTTCGAAACGGCCATAACCGGTCTCACAAGCTGACAAAACCACTAAATCTGCCTTTAATTCCATTTTGGATATCTCATGAGCCTGCAAAAAACCAGACTCTATGCTATCGCCGTCTTCTGTAAAAGCCAAGGAGGAAAGCATTGGTCTATTTTCGTTAAGGATTCCATGCATCGCAAAATGCAATATAGCATATTCAGATGCTTTACCTTTGACAACTTTTTCGGTAGCAATACTATCGAAGGCAAAAAAACCTTGATATTTATCTTCTAGGCCTTGCACTTCTTTTCTTGCTCCCGGAAGTGGCACTAATCCACTACGCATCCATCTATCGGTAGGCAAACGTAAATTGAATTTGCTACTGTCCAAGCTAAATTTATAATTGGCAGCCATCGCCAACATCTGACCGTTGTTTCCAGCCCTTAAGGCTTCTTCATTTTCCTTCCATATGGCAGCAGAATAATTATAAGATACATTATAATCTTTAATCAAATAAGCCAAGCGATGATAATCGCTAAGCGATTGAGGGGCAGGCATCGTCAAAAAACTTTCGAAGGGTAAATGCCCCAAGATACCATCCGTTATAATAACTAAGTTATTAATCGATGAATTACTGTCTAGAACAGGCTTTAGAAGTTGTTGATAAAACCAATAGGCTTTAAGGGTGTATTGTCGATAAGCTTTTTTTTCCTGACGATGAATTAATGAATAATTACTCAGCGAACTATGCAAGGCATCAATATTATTTTCCAAGAGATTTTTATCCATCGGAATTACTTTCCAGCTTAATTTCTTGTTGGTGAGTTTAAAAATATGTACTGCCGAATCGCTAATAACGTATTCAATGACAGCTGTTTTGTCTTTCAGTAACTTTTGAAGCGACTCGAGTTTTAATAGCACTTTTCGTTGCTTAAATTCATGATATTTAGGAAAAGACTGCTTAATATAATCATCTAACTCAACAAGTTATTGATTGGTTTCAATTAAAATAGATGACAAGCTATCCAGCTCCTTTTGTGGTCTTTTTTCATTGACAAAAGCCTCTAATTTTGAATATTTATTATGTAATTTTTTTTCGATCAAGCTGATGGAATCCGGCAGGTCCCCGAAATGATATATAGACTTTGAGCGAGTAGCCTGTAGCAATAGAACTGATTTGTTTAAATCAGCATACTCAAAGGCCTTTCGCTGATCAACAGCTGGGTCCATTATCTCTAAACTACGATGAAGCCAATCATTAGTTTGAGCAATCAACCGTAACTTCCCTCGTTCGTGAGACATGTTTACTTTTGCTCTGTGAAGCCATATATTTGCTAAGTCTATAAGATCCATTTGAATTTCTTTTGACTGTCGGTAAGTGCTAACTTCTTGCAAAATCCGGTAGGCTGTTCCAAGGGCTGCAACACTGTGGTCAATTGCTCGATTAGAGCTAAATTGAATGTTTTTCAGGCTGTCTAACCAGTTAAACTGTCCTCTTTTGCTCAGATCACAGCCAATAATTTGCTGAAGGTTTTGATCTATTAAAAGCCAAGCCTTTGAATACTGTTTCATGTTTACGTATAAGTCGGCTAAAATATTAAGATTTTTTATGTAAAGATAGGATTGCTTTCCTCCTTTTTCGGCATAAATACCTAAGGCCTCCTGCATCATAGGAAGGGCCTTTTCATGCTGTCCGGTTTTTTCATATTCTCCAGCCAAGTTTAGTAATGCAAGCGCATAACTGACATTCCTATCACCTAACACTTTTCGATAAATATTGGTTGCTCTAATTAGAAGAGGCCGCGACTTTTCGAATAATCCATTTGTTTGGTAAATGGTGGCTAAATTATTATAGGTAGTAGCTAGATTAGGATGATTCTGACCTAAAACAAGCTCTTCTATTTTTTTAACCTTAAGCAATAATTCAATTGCTTTTTCGGTTTCTCCTAATTCATTATATAGTCCCGCTAAATTCCTAACTGTAGTTGCATAATTAGGGTGCTTTCTCCTAATTTCTTTTCAATTATAACCACCACTTGTTTCATCATAGTTAGCGCCATTTCATAATTGGAAGTTGCATAATGTAACAAAGCTAGATTGTTAAGTGTAGTTGCATAACCCATATCATTTTCTCCAAAGTTGTTCTTTTGCAATTCACTTGCTTTCATATAAAGTACAAGTGCCTTTTCAAAATCTTCAATCTTGTGATACGTATACGCCAAACTATTAAGGGCTGTACTGTAATTAGGGTGATTTTGTCCATGTACCTTTTCGTAAATAGAAAGTGCCTGTTTATAAAGAGAAATGGTTAGTTGACTATCGTCCCTTTGATTATGTAGATACCCCATCCACATACAATAATGAGCAAAGGTTGAATCTTGTTCTCCATATTCAGCACGCGACTTTTCTAGTCCTTGACTCGCGATGTCCAAGGCTTTTTTTACTTTAAATTGGCTCACATAATTGGCCATCAAACTATCAATTTGATGATAAGATAAATCCTGAGCTTGGCTCTTATAGCTGCTAAAAAACAACAGATAACCACATAAAAAAATTGGAAGAATTTCATTTTTCATAATTTTAAAATTCTAATATTATTAACTAAACGGAATGAAACAATGTATCTAATTAAAAGAATGACCGATAAAAACTTAAGAAACTGCAGCAGGAATTGAGCTTCGAAATTATGCTATTTAGCGTTAGGGGCTAAGGCTAAAAAATGGATTGATGTACGTGTGCAAAAATAAACATCATAGCAGAAAAATTAAATAATCCATTCATATATAAAAATTAAAGTTGACGGCTAAGATATTTAAGACGCTTTGTAGAACTACTCTACAAGAGATAGCCTTGCCTCGGCTAAGGCATCGAAGCCTGCCTGATAAGCTGCAAGACGAGTAGATGAAAGGAACTATTTAGCGCAAGAAAATCATCAAAACTAAGCTCGCAATATTTTTTAGAGATACTTTTCAGGGGATAGCAGTATATCTTTTGAAGGCGGTAACAAGCCATCCAAAACTACTCTGCAGCCTTGTTGACCTACATCTCTCTATTGACTCGCTTTTATCAATTGCTTCGTGACTAAGGAATGAATACCATCAGCGACCAAAATATATTCGGATTTGTATTTATGTCTATTTTCAAAAATAAAAGTAATCGAATCCCTGCTTATACCGACGAAATTAGACAAAAAAAGCGAGCAATCTAGGCTAGTTGCTTGATAGGTATTCAATCAAAGCAGCTATAAGGTATCCTTCTATTTTTTTGTACATCAGTGTGCCTGAACAGATTTTTAGGCAACAACAGTAAGATTAACCACAAAAAAAAGATTATTTTAGATTGCAAAGCTGTGATTTTCTGATTTGGTATCTTTTGTGCTATATTAAAGCTAGAGAATCCCGATAGCCTAGCCTTAATAATTTTTTCATCTAACGTTTAACTTCATGAAAACTTTTATCATCGTCATGACCTGCTGCTGCTTGTATTTGATTGCATGTGCGCACCACCCTAAAGAAGCTTCATCAACTAAGGCTGAATCTTCGGCAGACACTCATAAGTTAGTGGATTCATCTAGTCAAACCTCTACTAGGTCCTTAATTAAACCAAAATTAGACAGCCTAATATCTGCCTCTGAAACGATGCTAAATCCAAGGCGAGGCATCGAGGAACAAACGTCTGTCGTTTCGAACAGCAATAATTCTATAAAAGACGACAAAAATACAGCAACGACCACT
>CAJQQM010000263.1 GCA_905480485.1 uncultured Aureispira sp. | reverse complement strand
ACACCGAAATAGCCTGAAAAAAAAGTACTTCATAATTGATTTGTCCCTGCAAGCGGATTTGAAGTTGATTGGCTTGTGTATTTTGGATAGTTGCATACACTCGGATACCACTCATACTTGAAGTACCCACCGATTCAATAGTCTGCAACCCTATTTGCTTGCGAGACCGCCATTCCACGTAGAACGTTTTATTAGCACTACTCAAGCGTTGTTTTAGATCGATATTGTTGCCCTTGAAACGGAACGTTGTAGAACAACAAAAAAAAGCATTCATCTTTTCTGTAAACAAAATTATTAATAGTTTTTTTATAGCCCTTGCAATCTAATACTATCCAATCCCTCTTGGGTGAGTTCAATAATATCCACTTTTAAGGCGATCGTTTCTAGGGGGGCATCGTTCGAATCGCGTTCGACAGCCACAATAGCATCAACCACGTCCATGCCTTTGATAACTTGTCCGAATATGGTGTAATCGCCATCCAATCGGGCCAAGCCGTCTTTGGCCTGAACAATATAAAACTGACAAGCAGCTGATTTTTTTTCAGGATTATCATCTCTGCCAGCCCCTACAGCCCCATAAATATGCTTCAAGCTATCCACAAATTCTCCATCCATCAAATAAGGGCTTTCAGAAAAGCCTTCGGGAGTATCAGGGCAGCCCCCTTGTGCAACAAAACCTGGAATAACCCGATTAAAACTGAGTGAATCCCAATAGCCCGATTTGGCAAGATTTATAAAACTTGCTTTGTGGTTGGGAGTGGCATCTGAAAGTTCTATGATTATGCTGCCCAAGTCTGTTTCAATTTTCCCATAAGGAAGGGTTTCTTGTTGAGTACTATTTTCTAGCTGCTTTGAAGTATTCTGACAGGAAAAAAGCCCTAAAAAAACTATTAAGAAACTAAAGTTTACTATTTTTTTCATCTAAAAATAATTATTTTGCATGTCAATCGTGATGGCAGATTTTTGTTGGATTGTTTTTAAAAGACCTTCTATTTTGGGTAGTTCATAGCTAAAAAAGTACTGACATGTCTTTACTTTTCCTCTGTAAAAATCATCCGCTTTGTGCAAGGCAACTTCCGCTTGTTTGAGCCATTGCCAAGCAAGCACTATCAAGCTAAATGCTTCCAAAAACAAGGTAGCATCCGCCATCATTTTTTCGAATTCCCCTTGCATGCCCAGCCCTCCTAAATCCATAATAAGGGTAGATATTTGTTCGATATACTGTTCTAGTTGCTGTGCATTAGGTTGCAACAATTGTTCTGATTTGGCCTTTTCTAAGGTTATATTTATTTCTTGCATCAACAATCGAAGGCTTTTTCCTTGGTCTTTGATAATTTTGCGCCCCAACAAATCCATCCCGTGAATTGCCGAGGTGCCTTCGTGAATCGGATGAATTCTTGCTTCCCGATAAAACTGCTGTGGCAGGTATTCGTTGGTGTATCCATAACCTCCTAAACATTGAATAGCCGCACTCGTACTCAAACAACCCATCTCAGAAGGATAGGTTTTGGCAATCGGCGTCAGCAAATCAAGTAGGGCTTCATACTTGGCTTTCTCTTCTCCGGTAGTAACCCGTGTCAAATCAGCATACAATGAACATTGCATCAACAAACTCAGACTGCCTTCAACGATTGACTTCTGAAACAATAGCAAACGCTTGACATCTGCATGCTCAATGATTAAAGATTGGTCTGCGGGTTTCGTCCCTATTTTGCGTCCTTGCGGGCGCTCGCGACAATATTCCAAGGCCGAATAATAGGCAGCAGATGCAATAGAAGCCGCATTGAAACCGACCGCAATTCGGGCTTCGTTCATCATTTGAAACATACAATTGAGCCCCCGATGTGCTTGTCCCACCAAATAGCCTCTACAATCATCGTTTTCTCCGGTGATTAAATGCGCAATAGGCGCACCTTTGTAACCCATTTTGTGGAAAATCCCCCCAGTAGTTACATCGTTGAATTCCAATCCTCCATTGCCGTCCGCACGCATGCGCGGCACCGCAAATAGGGAGATACCTTTAGTGCCCTTCGGCGCGCCTTCTATACGTGCCAACATCAAATGCACAATATTATCAACGGCATCGTGGTCGCCGCAAGATATAAATACTTTTTGCCCCTTTATAAGGTAATACCCTTGTTCGGTTGGTCGTGCAGCGGTGGTCAAATCTCCAAGAGAACTGCCTGCATCCGGTTCGGTAAGGGCCATTGTACCTTGCCATTTTCCTGCATACAGCTTGGGAAGGTAATAGTCTTTTTGGGCATTTGTCCCAAAAGAACGAATAAGATTGGCGGCCCCTGCAGTCAGAAAAGGAAATGCAGTTGCCGAATAGTTAGCCGCCCCCATCACAAACATGGTGGCATTAAAAATCATATACGGCATTTGCTGCCCCCCTTCCTCGTACAATAAAGGAGACCCTATCCACCCGCCTTCTCCGAAAGCAAGCATAAGTTCTTTCATTTTCGGATGTACTTTGATACGTCCATCTTCAAATTGAGGTTCTTTGACATCCATTTCAACCAACAAAGGGCGCAATTGATTGGTCGACAAGTCGTGACAAGCATCCAAAACCATTTTGTAGGTCTCCGTGTTGTGGTCCTCGAATAGAGAATAAGTAGATAATTGTTTTATATTAAAAACCTCAGACAATAAAAAATCGAGGTGGCGTCTGCTGTAAAATTGCATGCTGTTTGATTATTGAATCATTAAATGAAAATAAATAGTTAAATATACTAAAATAATTATCAAAGACAGAAGGCTTGGATTGGATTGAATAGCATTGATTGCAGCTTTAATTCAACAAAAAATAAAGGATAAGGCCACAAAATTAACAAGACACTGCAGGCCACCAACTTCTAAAAAACGCCCTTAAAAGTAAGCGCACAGAATAAACTGATTGCCTTACAATTAATTGATTTACATTGGTATTAGGAACAAAATATCAGGGCCTCGCCTTGGTTCAATATTGATTTAAGGCCACTCATTAATAGGTTCAAGGAATAAATCCCTCATTATCTTTAATCCATCTTCATTAATCGTTGCCCGTCATTGATTCCTTTTTCGATCGCAGGAATACCGCGATACATCCACTCGGGCATAGGTTCATCTTTCAGATAGTAATCAAAATATTGCTGCATCCTAATCGTCAAATCTCTTATGTTCTGATAAGAGGTCGGCCAATGTGGTTCGCCATTATAATTTAACATCCAAGAAGGCTTGCCTAATCGCCGTAAGGCTACATACATCTCAATACCCTGATACCAAGGCACGTGCCCATCGTTATCGTTATGCAGCAGCAACAACGGTGTTTGTATTTTATCAATATAAAAAATAGGTGAGTTTTCGATGTAGCGCAGAGGCTTTTCCCATAGGGTACCGCCTAGTCTTGATTGAGTGTGTTCGTATTGAAACATACGGGATAAGCCTGTTTGCCAACGAATCCCTCCGTATGCTGATATCATATTAGAGACCGGTGCACCCGCCTCTGCACATTTAAAAATATTGGTTTTGGTCACTAGGTAAGCAATTTGATACCCGCCCCAACTATGGCCTTGCACACCAATTTTATCTTTACGAACAAAGCCTTTATCGATCAGTGAGGTGACCCCCGGAATTACGGCATTGTAGCAACTTTCGCCAGGATAGCCCGTTCGATACACAATATCAGGCATAAACACTACATAGCCTCTACTTGTATAAAAGGTGGGATTAATAGAAGAACGGGAACGTACCACACCACGATGTTGATGCAATCGATCGCTGTAGCGCTCATAAAAATAGACCATCATTGGATATTTCTGAGTCGAATCAAAACCTTCAGGTTTGTACAACAAACCTTGCAAAGGCATCCCTTCTAAAGATGTCCACTGATGCAACTCAACCGTTCCCCATCGAAGCTTTTTTTGCTGAGGATTCGCTTCACTTATAGATAGTTGATCTGTGAAATTGAGATCTGTTTTGATCAGATCGGGAAATTGCTTAAAGTTTTGTTTGGAGAACACTAATGCATCGGTATCTCTCGCCTTAATAGGCTTAGATAATTTAAATCCACCGCTTAGTAAATCTATTAATTTTTTTTGCTTTGAAAGCATAACATAGCCTTCATTTTTATTTGTTTCGTTGAAGGTCCGCAACAGCAAATTAGCCTCTAAAACAGCGTTTTCGGGGTCTAGGTCTAGGTACCGATAGCGCGTTAGTTGTTCTCTACCTTGAGTTAGTCGGACAACTTCCTTCGGTTGTTTGACATTTACTTTCCAAATATCATAACGATCATACAACAGAACAAATGCGTCGTTTTCTGTCCATCCTGCCAAACCATAGGCATAGGGTACGTTAGGAACATCGTTGCGTTCATCCGCCATTGAAGTAGGAATAAACTGTGAAAGTGCCAAACTTGTTTTTTCAGCATTTGAATAAGCATACCAGGTACTGTCTAGGGCATTGTACCAATACAGGTAATGTCCTTTTGCGGAAAGACCAACCGTTCCTTTAATATTAGAAGCGGCCAATTGCCGTTGACCTGTTTGCGTATTTATACTATAAATATCTTGTCTGCGAGGATAGCCCTCCCAGGAGATTAATTGTTCGTAAGGCTCTGAAGAACGACCTAATGCCCATGTGGCATCCGCCTTTTCGGTGATTGTAATTTGATTGACAGCTTTACTCGCCAAGGCCTTCCACTGATTGGTTTTGGTTTGATAAACAGCCAAATAAGAGCGTTTTTTATCGCGTTTTAACTCGGCATTTTGTTGTGTATGCAAACGACCGTTTTGATAATGCCAAATTTCGACTTGTACTTGTTCTTCAGGCAACAAATTGCTATCGGGCAGTAAAGGTATATCTGCTATTCCGAAGTAAAATGAATTGGCATCATCCGAAAATCGCAAGACGGCATTAGCACTTAATAATTGTTGCTGACCGACCATGAGGTCCGATGACCGAAGCTTACATTCTGCAGTATCGAGGCCCATTTCCCAGTAATATAAATCATGTAGCTCTAATGCATCGGTATCCGAACTTACATCGACTAAAAAGACAACCTTTTCTCCGTTTTTATCGATACTCATCTGTGCATAATCCGCTACAGATGCATGCATTAAGGTACTTTTCTTAGATTTGAAATCGTAGTAATAAAGCCCTTCTTTTTGCAATGAATCTTTACCTGAGGTATGGTATATCATACTTGCACCCGACTCTGACAAACGATAATCCAAAACATAAGGTAAGGTATCCTCTTGCTGATTCGATAATTTATGTAAAATAAGATGATGCCCGTTGTCTTCATTCGTTTTTTTGGAACTAACGGCAAGCTTTAGGCTGCTAATAGTATCCTTTTTGAGAGGCACAGAAGCTGCCACATAACAAAGCCAACCGCTCCATTTTTTAGGTACTTTATACGACAAAACATGAGGTATCTGTATCGTTTCCTGCTTTTTCAAATCGACAATTACTAAGGTATCTTTAGGCCATTTTGCTTTTTTGAGCTTTTGCCGGCGTAATTGATTCAAACTATCAAGTGCTAGTTTCTGACGAAAAATAAGCTGCCGGCTATCGGCGGTAAATCGAGATTTTTCGGCTCGATCGAAAACCATCTTAAGCTTGTTAGAAGCTTGATGAACACATAGTTTTTGATCGCCTTTGCCCGGTTTTAAATGATAGGCTATCCACGTTCCATTATTAGACATTTGAGTGCCTACAATGCTATTCCAGCGATCAAAGTCGCTGTGTTGCATAGCTCTTTTTTGAGCAAAACTCAGGCTTGGCAGAAGTAAAAAACATACTACAATTATAAAAGGCATTGACTGTATTTTTTGCAAACCTGGAACAGCAATAAGTTTAAAATTTAATCTCCTTATTGATTTTCTTAATAATCTCCATAGAGAACTCTTTTGTATGAAGATAAACAGGCAAATTATAAGAGGTGATTTGTCGATAGGTTAGGCTTATTCTTGCTTTCCAGTACAAACTCGATAAAAACTTTTCTGCACCATCCAAAATAGCTTGATTGGCAATTGTAGTATCGGGGTGTAAGTAGTTCGGAAAAAATTCGAATAGTTTTTTGTGATTTTCAAAGGCAATCTCGTAATAATCTCGATTAAAACCGCCGAAATTCCCTTCATGACTCGTCGTTTCGTGATACATGCCAATGTAATGCAACAAACCAGGTACATGAATTTTGGGATTTCTGATATTATTGGATAGGTAATGATACCCATACTTTTGAACACCAATACCATGATAAGCCCTCAAAGATTCTAATAAAAGCTTTAGTTTTTCTAAATCTGTAGCCTGAACTTCGCGATTCATTGCTGCTAGCAAGATAGGTTCAACACCGCGCAATTTTTTAATGACTTTGGTATAATTAGCGGTATCAATTACTAAATCCGAACCTACCGCTTTAAGTGCAGTGATTGTTTCGACTCGGTGTAATTGTTTTCGAGCGTATTCTGTAAGCGCAAATGAAGAGGTGATACTTATAAAAATGACAAAGAAATCAAAAATATATTTCTTGGCCCCCATTAGGTACCTTAGTTTATGTAAATGATGTTTGGTTTTCAATTTAAGTGACTTTTTTGTTTCTTTGGTCGCTTTTATAGTGTTTGTTGTATGCTCATTAACTTTCCCACCTCGGCCTTTTCTCGATCGTTCAGGCTAGCTTTAACAAAAGAGACCATATCTCGAACAGCAAATTGTTCTTGCCGGCTAACTAAGTGAAAAGCTGCCTGTTTGTTGAGGCTATCTATTTTGATAAGTAGGTTTTTGCGTTCCTCCAAACTAAAACTCGTATCGATAATTATTAAATCGTGCAGCTTTTGTTGCAACAACTCCGTTACCTTGTCTTCTGAACTTAGTTGAATAAGTTCAAGATTGAATTGCCCTAAGTTATTGGCCAAATTGTCTAAGGTAGCGGCCTCTTTCCCTAAGATTAAAATTCTTGATTCCATTTAAAAAGATTAATTGATTTTCTTGGTACAGATGTGAGCATACAACCTTGTAAAAAAGAAAATTAAGGCTTGCAAAATACCAAATTACTCAAAATAAACGGCAATGTAGCTTGAAAATATCCCCAAACCTGTGTAAAAATACCGTCACAGCTTTAAATTACTCATTCAGAGGGATGTAATTGGGCCATTAGCCTAGAAAAAGTACAACACAATACAATTGTATAACAACTTATCGCAGTTGCTATAGGGTTTGCGGCTGCATCCGGTCCCCATTGCATATTTCTGATTACCAGAAAACAAAGGCCCGAAAAAACAGGAACCGATAGGGCGACGTATTGTCCATCCCGAAATTCTTTTCGCTTAGAGACAACAAAAAAAACAACCCCCAAAAACGACCCTATAGAACCTGTAAATAGGATAGATTCAATTTCAATCCAAGCTATAACCGTCGCTATGATAGCCAGCATCAACAAAGCAATATATAATCCCCGAAGAAGAACAGGATTCTTCAATTTAGGTTGAATTGACATATCATCTAGTAAATCTTGCATATAGATTTTATCGATTGTTATCTTCCTAAACGATGTCCGTTAAAAATTAATTGTCTTGTTTGGCTGTCTTTCTTTTCTAAGACTTTGTAAACATTCGAAGATTTGGTGTATACTAACAACTCGTCGACTATTATATGCGTTTTTGACTGAAGTGCACTATATGAACTAAGTTGGATACTTTGAAAAGAACCGGCCGGCACTTTAAAGTTAAAGGAAACCAAAGACCAATCGCCCATAATTGTGGTGGCTTCATCCGGCCTGCTTACATTAAAATCGTGTAGGGCTTGACCATCAAAACCTTTGGTAACAAAAAAGACATAATTCATCGCATCCATCTTGCCGTTGTATACCCATATACGCAAGTGATATTCTACTTCTTGAGACTGATTTTCAGGAGCGGTCTTAAACTCTTTAATCAGGTTAGAACCTTCTTTCGGCAAACGTAGGGCCCCGCCTCCATACAAACTAATTTCTTCTATTCGCGCATCAAAACCATCTTCGACGATGTAAGTAGTGGAATCTTGTACATACCATCCCTTTTTTTGATACATGCTCTCTTTTGTGGTCTCAAACTCTTGAATTACCTGCTTGGTTTCATCTTTGAATAATTGATTGAGTTGAAGTTCATAAAAACCATAGCCCGCTTCATTTTGAGCAATAAGCTTGGCCTTGTCAAGTATAGATTGTTCGGCAGGACTAATGTATTCGTCATTATTGGACCGGACCAACAGAACCGCTTTGTCAGAAGGTAAATCTGCTTTTATTTTTTTGGGGTAATATGGGGCCGAAAGCAATTGCAACAAGTTGCGGCTTTCCCATACATCACCTCTCGAACACAAACCACTAAGCGTCGGCAGACCTGTATATACCGAACTTAACATGGCCATGTGCATACTACCCCCCTGAGGCCTTTTGAAGAAGTTACCCGAACCTTGATAATAATAGGGTATTGGTAAAATAGCTTGGTACCTATCTGTATCAATTTTATCCAAATTCGTCTTAAAAATAGACGGACGCAAATCCTCACGAAAATAATTAGGACAGGCTACAATCGAGCTAGCTACTTCTTTTTGTGCTTGATAACCTTCTAGAATATAACAAAAAGTACCGATCAAAACAGCGGTTAGCCCCAAGGGGCCAATACCTTTTTTTTGGGTATATCCAACAAAAAAATTGAGTAGGTAAATAGATGAAAGGGTCGACACATAAAAAAAGGGCCAGGCAAAACGCCCCAACGATCTAAATTGAGTAACAATGGGAAAATGCTCTAGTAGTTGGGGAAAGAACTTAAAAGGGAATGCCCATGAAAGGGCCAATAAAGGCAATGAAGCAACAAAGGCATGCAGTAGGTAGTGCTTTTGAAAAGAACCCAAAGATATTTTCTTGCGAACTAAGGCAAAGACAAGAACAAAGAAAGCTAAAAATAGGGTTATTATAGTCGTTATTCCTACGTAGGCCCATCCTTCCCATGTTTGTTCGTATTGACCACCAATGAATTGGTCAACAATTGGTTTAAGGGGTGGATGATGCGGCAAAAAAACATCATCGGGTGCACCACAATAAGTAAAAACTCCGTATACATTTTCGGATTTCTCAGTATGTTTATCGGTCAGAGACATCGTAGTCTGAAATAGTAAAACGGGTAATAAAAAGGCCATTATTGGAATCGAAAATAGTCGTTTGTTGTTCCATACATCTCTGAAATTAAACAGAAAATAGACCGCCCAAGCCAAACCAATAATCAGACAACACATAAGACCTAAATATGGATGCGTGAACAACCAAATTAGTTGATTAACAAACAACAAAACCAAATACTTTACAGGCTTTTTAGCATCGGTCAACCGCAAACATAAATACAAACTTAATGGAATAGCACAACTATAAGAAAGCGAAAAATGCGATAGCATTCGAAAGACCTGTGGCTGCATGAAACTAATACTGATAGCCCCCAAAACCGCCACCCAGGGACGAACACGCAAGCGATGTAGAATCCCAAATAATAAAAAGGGGGTTATCCACAAAGAAAACAAACAAAGACTATTAAAAATTCCTATGCTGTAGTGTCCGATAGATGGAATTAAAGGATAGATTGTTTTGAGCACTGCTGCAAAAAAAGGCTGACCATCGGTATAAATATAATGCTCTGAATATGGATAATTAGACCCAACAAAATCAAAGTATCCTGGATTGTGTTGGATATAGTAAAGAATATTAAAATACTGTGTAAAACCATCCCCGTATTCGGTAAACAAATAGCTATTCGGCGCCCACAAAACAGGGCTATAGAAGTGAAGTATAAAAGCCGATGATAGCGCTATAAGTAAAATGATTTGCATGAATTAGTTGTTGAAAACCTAAGAGAGCAAAAAGACGTTCTTTCCATCTTTTTAATTGAATATGATTCAAAGATGTAAGTAATCCCTAAATTTGCAAAATTTTAGGAAGCTTAATCTTAGTCTTAATGGTTTTCGAAGGTCTAAAGAAGTCCTAAACTATCTAATTCTGCCCTATTTGTGGAGGGAGGCATTTGGCCTCGGTTTATTTTATCCATGATAAAACGTGCAGCCTTTTCCGCTTTTTCAGCAGTATCAAAGCCTTGGTTACCTGGAATAGATGGAATATTATATTGCCGAATAAAAGGCCGCCCATCTTTTAGTATATGATAGCCCCAACCGTGTTCGGTTTCAATGGTTTCAATACTCAAAGCATCGGTCCCCAACGTCGGAAAGCGATTGGATTCGGTACTTTTTTCATCCTTGTTTGTATCGGTTTCGGCAGCAGGTGCAGAACAACTGCATAAAGCCCAGAAAACAAGACATGTGAAGAAATATTTCATCATCATTTTAGGATTGTTAAATGCCCACTAGTTAGGGGTGCATTGTGCAGATTTATTTGATAAATATACATTCCGTTGGCCAGTGTACCCACCTGAACATTCCAGCCAGTATCTTCGGCTTTTATATCAAAATGATTGGTCACCAAAACTCCTTGAAGGGTATAAATTTGGAGTTCTAACATGTAGGGAGGCAGCGCAGCATCGATTTGAACAAGGCATTGATTTTGGACTGGCTGAGGAAAAACCTTAGCCAGTGTAGCACCTTTACCATCGGCTATCTGTTCCACATTTATCAAATTTCCGTATTCATAAAAATCATCTAAATAGGTCCCGTTGCTACTATATCCACAGCCAATATAAGCATGTTGCTGAATAACAAAGCCCACTGCATTCGACCGTGCGCCACCCGGAAAATCTGCTAATTGCGTCCAAGTATCGGTTTGAACATCGTAGCGATACATATCGGCCATAAATTCCTGAGAATTATCTAAACCTAAGCCCACTAGGGCGTCGGGATAAGCCGCGACAGCTGTAGCAGCATAACGCGGATTTCCAGGAAAATCCGCTTTCTGAATCCAGGTATCATTGCTCGGTTGATACTCCCAAAAATCGTTGGTAAATCCCCCATCATCTCCCGTCCCTACATAGCCTTTATCTCCAAGCGCAAAGCCCACGGCTTGTTTGCGGACCCCTCCACCAAAATCAGCAATAGCGGTCCAGCTATTTTCAACAGGGCTGTAGCGCCAAAAATCAGCTTTGTAGCCATTGGCATCGTAGCCTGTGCCCACATAAGCAACACTATCAATCGCAAAGGCTACTGCCTGTCGTCGAGCGGTACCCCCAAAATCAGCCTTTTGTGTCCAAGTATTGCTTACAGGGTCGTATTCCCAAAAATCATTGTAATAAGGATTGTTGCCGTTTCCTAAGCCTACATAGGCCTTATCATTAAGCACAAATGAAACCGGAGAAACACGCTCTAAACCTCCTCCTGCTAAACCACCCAAACTTTCCATTTTGTCCCAATCATCTGTAATAGGGTCATAGGCATATAAGCTTCTTTTGTAACCGTTATTGGCTACACCAAAACCAATATATCCCTTTAACCCAATTGAAAAAGCCGTGCAAGCACTTTTGCCGGGACCGTTAACGGAGTCGCGAGCAATCCAAACATCTTGGGTGTAAATACTGGAAGAAAAAAGGGAAATCAAAACTATACTAAACAACCATTTCATAACAAAAAATATCTAACACGATAAATGAATAATTAACCCAAAATGCTTTAATTAGATTCGTAGGGCAAATACACATAAAAACTTCTTTTTGAACCTGAAGACGCTTTACCTAAGCCAATATAGGCTCGATTTGCCAAAACAAAACAACTAGCATATTTACGGCCGGATGGCGGAAAATTACGGCGAATTTGCCAACTGTCACTTGCTGGAATATATTCCCATAAATCATCTTTGTAGCCACCATCGCTACCCAACCCGACGTGTGGGCGACCTGCTAGTGTGAAGGTAACAACATTGGCCCTACCGGCTCCGGGCAAGTCTGTTTTTGCTTTCCAACTGTTGGAGCCGGGATGGTATTCCCACCAATCCTTTCTGTGAATATCTTCGTCGGTTCCGAGCCCAATATATACTCGATCATAACCAAGCACCGAGGCAAGTTGATACCGAGCTCCACCCGGAAAATCACCGCGCAAACTCCATTGATTGACCGAGGGTTTGTATTCGTAGAGTGCTGAGATATAATTATCAGGCCCTCTTTTGCCTCCACAGACATAACCTTTCCCATCGATCGCAAAAGCCGTTGCAAAATAAACGCCTCCGTTCCCTACACCGGGATAGTCTGCAATTGCCGACCAACTATTGGTCATCGGATCGTATTTCCAAAAATCGTTGAGTATATTGCCGAGAGGGGCATCAACATTATCGACTCCTGTACCAACATAGGCAAAATCATCAATAACAAAAGCAACAGCATTTCTTCTGGGCGTCCCTGGTAAATTTGCTTTCTGAGTCCATGTAGCAGAAGCGGGATCAAATTGCCACAAATCATTACGAACCTGATCGGCAGTATCTAAACCACAGCTTATATATCCTCGGCCATTTATAGCAAAGCCAACAGCTCTAGCACGCTGTCCTGCGCCAAAATCATCGGTTTTGGACCATAGATTCCCGGTTTGACCCAAAAGAGGAGCGGTTAATAGCATCAACAAAAAAACATAGTAAAAACTGTTCATAATTATTGGAATATAAATTGACCCTCTGTCAATTTTTGTTCTTGACTAACGATCGTATAAAAATAAAAACCCACACCAAGTTTGTATTTTTCAAGATGATAGATACTTGAATTAAATAAACCTTCGTAGACTTGAATGCCACTTGCATTATACACCAGTAATTTTGCTGTCTGATCTAGTGGTTGATGGTTTGGCCACTCAAATCGTATGGATTCAACCGATGGATTTGGATAGGTATGAACCTGAAAATTTTGACGCATCGACTTACCTTCAGATACTGCCGATGGGTCAAATCGCCAAAAATCGTTGAAATTTACTCCATTGGTTCCGGTACCACAATAGCCTTTATCATGGAGTACAAAGCCGTGCATAAATCGTCGTGCAGTCCCCGGAAAATTATCCATTTGCTGCCAAGTATTAGACCCTGGATTGAATTCCCAGACATCTTTAAAATCTTCATTCCAATCATTCCCGCAAAATATATAGCCTCTCCCTTGTAAAGCGAAACCCGTTGCCCCTTCCCTAGGCAACCCCGGAACACTTGCGCGTTGTATCCACTGATCGTTGGCGGGTTTGTATTCCCAAAAATCACTTCCAGTTCCAAAGGAACCACTTCCAGTACCTACATATCCTTTGCCATCTAATGAAAAGGCAACACCTGTATTGCGGGAAACTCCCGGAAAATCACTTAAAGGAATCCAAGTATCATTGCTGTGGTTGTATCGATAAAAGTCCTTATCGTTAGACGCACTAAAACCAATTCCCAAACCAACGTAAGCTACCTCATCAATTACAAAAGCCACTGCCCCTAGTTTATCTCCTCCGGGAAAATCATTGAGCTGTATCCATCGATTTTCGGATGGATCGTATTCCCACATATCATCAAAATCAGACGATTCGTCCCGTCCTAGCCCCGAATAGCCTTTTCCATTCACCGAAAACACAACATTATGATACCTTCCCCCGCCGCCAAAGTCAGCTTTTTGTGTCCAACTATCGGTTGCAGGATCGTATTCCCAAAAATCGTCGAAAGCTATATTCACGACCGAATTGATATGGCCAAAACCCATATACCCTTTGTTATTGATGGCAAAAGCAGCACCTCGATGCCGGCCAATACCACCGAAATTAGCTTTTTGCTCCCATTGGTCAGCAGCCTCTGCCTCAACAAAAAAACAAATAAATAGAATAGAAATAAGAATGCGCATGGCTATACATTAAAAGATTAAATCAATAAAAAAGACTGAATGACAAAGAGACGACTAATGTTTGATTATTTTTTCTCGAAATAACCCACTGAAACAATTTATTTCTAGTACATAGATACCCGGCGGCAGAAAATCAAGCTCGAGGGTAGGCGAATCGCCAAAAACCTTAAGACAACGACCATTCATACCATATATGCTTGAAGAAAGGAGCAAACTCGTTTCTATGGTCAACAGATTCGACGTAGGGTTGGGATAAACCACCGGACGAATAGGCGGAGAATTGATTGACGCCGTAGAAGTATTGGGGATTTTATAATCATTATCAACATTTAAGATATAAGCACCCGACAGATTGTTCCAGCCTTCAACGACAATATAAACACTATCCAATCCCAAGGTTGGAAAAATAATTTGTGAATGCGGAGCACAATCTGTATAATCATCATTGTAGTACAAGACCTCGCCGGCCATATTCTGAACCGTCAAGTAAGTATCAAAATCGGAACCACACAATGAGGCTTTCAAAGAATCTTTACTTGGGTCGAGTACCGCCAAATAAAAAACATCTGGAGAACTGTATACGTAAGAATTGTTGGAATAGCAAATCACTGTACTGTTAGTATCAGCATATGGGTAGGTGTTTATTTCAATAGCATCAGAAGTGTCGTTCCCAAAATAACCAATACAAGAAACTCCATTCTGTATGGTAACAGAAAAATCGACCAAAGAACCCCATGTATAAGAAGCGCAAGGGTCTAAGGGCAAGGAGCCCGCCTCGTGCATCATTACACGCATTCGGACCGAACCGTTCACGGCGCCTGTTGGAACTTGGAAATTAAAAGACTGAGCAGTAGAAGAGGGCGTTCCTTGCCAAGAACCAATTGATTCTACACTTTCAAATTGTTGATTATTATTGAAATCTATCCAAGCCTCTCCTGCAGCGCTATAAGTTCCATTGCAAGTACCAAAAACAATTGAAGCCGAATAAAAATTACCGACATCCAAGCTGACTTGTTGTAGAGCGGTTTGGTCTTCCAAACCCGATACACCCGGACACCCCGTGTAGTTAATAGCACCAACCGAACCGGACAGAAAAACGGACTGCACATTAGAATCATCTGGCGAAGAAGGACCACCGTTAAGACAGTATTGTGCTATTAAATTAGACCCTGAAAATACACAAATAAGTAGACCTACGGCAAGGGTTTGTAGTTGATTAAAAAGCATAGCTATAGTAGTTAAATAATTAAAAAAGTATCACTTCTTAGGGAACGTTTCAGTAGAACGCAGTTTTGTTTAGCTTTTTGCTTTTCGGGAATCCTAAGTTAAGTAAATATTATTAAATTGCAAAATAATATCTTTTACTTGACTGTATTTAACACTTAACAAGCCTCATTAGCTACAATTAGTAACTATTGATACAGCACCTAAACTATTAGATTAATAACAAATAAGGAAGCTTAGGCGGCCGACAAGAAATCTAAACTGTCGGTAAATAAACAATTAGAAAATTTTGTGCGTTAGGTAGGATGTTTAATCTGAGAATGTGTAGGTGGAATTCTTGTTAGGAGCGGTACCTCCAATACATAAATCGTGCTTTTTGGAGTAAAAACCTCCGTTACAGCCTTGTTTGTCTGCCTTCAGCACCTTAAGAATGTCCTCCATGTATTCTTTCAAAAAATCGAGGTAATCTTTGTGTACATTTACTTTGTACTTAGGATTTGACTGACTCATCATTACAAAGAGGGTGTTGTCGACCAAAACCATTTCTATGTATTCTTCTTCTGTAAATGATTCATCTCCCTTCATCATGTCAAGGTAGTAGAATAATTTGTCCTGAAAATCTTCAAAGGTAATTGATAAGGGGTCGGTTGTAAAAGTCTGTTCTTTTGAAAACTGCAGGGCAAAAGATTGATTCAGCTGCACAATAAAACAGCTCAAAAAAATGAATTTAAGACATTTAGGCAAAAACGTAGGCTTCATAGTACTCTGTAAGATGTATAAACAAATTGTTGGGCCAATTAAATGAATGGCCCGAAGGATGTCTACAATATACTATAATTTATACATTTATAATAGCAAAAAGGCCTAAAACAGTTTGTTGATGAGGACAACAAAGCTTATTTCCGATATTATACGGTACACAATATGAGTAACTGTTGAGACCAACACCCCAAAAATTACGAGATGGAATTGGATGACCTTAAGGAATTTGCTAGAAAGTCTTGAACATCCTATCGGTAATTATAATCAACCCAATAAAACGTGCAGGAGATTCAATCATCAATCGTAACATACTTCCAATCAATGCCTTTTTCGATTTTTCGTAATTGTTCTACTGTTATCCCGAATGACTTGGCCAAGATTTTCTTTTTGGTCTTACCTTCCTTTAATCTTAATTTCAACAACTTAACTCGAGCAGGATTCATTTTGTAATTGACAGAACGCTTGCGGTTCTCATGATGATAAACCCCATTTTCGATTTGAAAATCAGTCATCTCACGCTGATTCATCCACTGAAGATTTTTGTAGTGGTTATTAAAATTATCGCGGTCGAGGTGTATCAAGAACTTCTGGTCTTCTCGTTCTTTGGGTACAAAGGCCTCTCCGACTAATTTGTGCACATAGAAACCTTGTCGAATATTGTCTTTGAGTTTTAAATTAATCTGTAAAAAATTTTGAATGGTTTTGGAACCATTAAGTAAAGACTCATTTTCGGTAGACTTATCAAGACTTTTGAGTCGGCCGTAATCCGAAAAATAATAATCCTTAGTTTTGGTTGGCGCTTTAGCTTCGATGCGTATCCAGCGTTCATCCCAATAACTTTTAACTTTATTTGCCATAATTTAGCAGTGTTTTAGTTGGTGTAGTAGCCTCTAGTTTTTGTATTAAAATACTAGAAGTAATGTGTAAAAAATGGGGGAAAAAGAACTATCGTGGGAAAGAACCTTCAACAGAAAAAACGTCGAGTTGAAGAACTAACAAAAGATAGGGAATATCAGGTAGGTGGGGAATGCAATGAGGTTGCTCGGTAACCCAAATTAGCAAAATATCAATTCATAGCAAAAAATATATAAAATCATTATTGAAATACTACTAAGCGTACGATTGACGAAATGGTACAAGCATCAGGAAGTAGTTTATAACAATATTATTAACAACATTTGCCTGAAGTTGTTTTTTGTAAGGCTAATTCGTAATTTTAAAACGACGTCTGTTCACTTTATTTATAAATTATGACAATTCTCCTATGAAAAACGAATCAATTCGACATTCAAAACTTCATTTTTGGTCCGAAATACTAGGTATGTCCCCTTGGAAGACTCGGTGGCAGCAAACAAAAATAGCGTTGATGGGCGAAGAAGATGTTCCAAAAACTAAATTTGGTTGGTCAAGTTTAGCACAGTACCATCCACGTATCAGTCCCAAATTATGGCTGGGCAAACCCTACCGGGCGCGTAAAGTTATCATTTCGAACTTGGTCAATCATACACCAACCCCTATTGAAGAAGGATGGTCGGTTAAAAAAACACAAGTTTGTGACTACAGAGGCAAAAAACTGACCTACGATAGCCATAATGGAACCGATTTTGCCATTCCGGTTGGTTCTACGGTTTGTGCCGCTGCAGCAGGAAAAGTCGTTGAAATACGATCTGAATTTAATCGGGGTGGATTAAAGGTATTCATAGACCACGGCATGGGTTTAATGACTTGTTATGCCCACTTGGCCCGCCCTTTGGTAGCTGTAGGAGATTATTTACAAGCTGGTCAAGCCTTTGCATTGAGTGGATACAGTGGCCTAGATGCCTTAATCACCTTACCCTTTGGTATTCCACATATACACTTTAATGTATGGCTAAACGGTGCACCCACCGACCCTTTTCCCTATGGGCAAAAATCATCTATGTGGCGCAATGCAGCGATGCCCTTGCCCGCAAAACCTGAAACAATCAGTATAAAACTATCAGCGTATTCTGAAGCTAAAGTACAACAGCAAATTAATTACTGTCGCACAGCTAAAGTGAAGGCAGATTTACAGAATTTAGAAGGTCTCGAAAAAAGAGCCGTGCATACCATCATCCAAAAAAATTATTACCCGACCAGATTTAGAGAATCCTGTAATGTCTATGACCAAACGTATCCAAGACGCGCCGTTCTAAACCTGCCTTTTTCTCCAGAAGAATTTGACGATTGTATTTTTTTGGATGAATTATAAAACCAATCTTACTGACAAAGGGGTTAAATCCTATTGCATCCGTGCATTTGTCATATTTTTTTTACAAAAGATTAAGAACAAAAATTGTAAAATTTGGGGTTTACCAAAACGAAAGGCTTATCTTTGCCTCATAATTGATTATCGCTATTAAATATTTCCCTTTAATTATTTAATGCAAAAAGTATCAAAAAAAATAAGATATGGCTACGCAAAAACCATCCAAAAATGACTTTTATTGGGCTGACGACAAAGAACCACATTTTCAACGTCGCCAACAAATTTTAGAAGCGCACCCTGAAGTCTCCAAATTATTTGGTATCAATCCCAAAATGAAATACTTCACCCTACTTTGGGTAAGCCTTCAGATGACCGTTGCTACTTTTAGCTATCAACTAAGCTGGATTCCTTTTATTTTAGTTACCTATTTTGTAGGTGCTACCATAATTCACGCTATGTTTTTAGCGGTCCATGAAATCACACACGATTTGGCTTTTACCAAAAAATCGCACAACAATTACTTCTCATTCATTGCTAATATTCCTATGATTGCCCCCTATGCTATGGCTTTCAAATACTACCACGGTATTCATCATTGGGACCAAGGAAAAGATGGAGAAGATACGGATATACCGACGCTTGGAGAAGCCTTGTTATTCCGTGGTTTAATTGGAAAAATCATATGGTTCGTATCACAAATTTTCTTTTACGCGCTTCGACCTATCATGGTTAAATCACTCAAAGTTAATAAATGGGTGGTGTACAATTTTATTTTTCAAATTTCCGTGATGTCTTTGTACGCTTTTGTAGTATATCAATATTTGGGCATGTCCGCTTTAACTTCAGCCTTCATGTACCTTTTCTTGTCCTTGATATTTGCAGGAGGATTGCATCCTACTTCCGGTCATTTTATTTCAGAACACTATGTCTTTGAGGAAGGGCAGGAAACGTATTCTTATTATGGCCCTCTCAATTTGGTTACTTTTAATGTGGGATACCACAACGAACACCATGATTTTCCAAGAATCCCGGGTTCTAGATTGCCCGAATTGAGAAAGATAGCGCCCGAATTTTATGACAATTTACACTCCTACAAATCTTGGGTTGCTGTGAATTGGCGTTTCTTAACCGACAAGAATATCACTTTGTATTCGCGTACCAAACGAGAAAATCAAGCGCTAAAAAAAGCAAACGCTTAAATAGAACCAATTATGCAAAAAGGGTACTTCATCAATTGAGGTACCCTTTTTTTTATTCCTACATAAGGATAC
>CAJQQM010000262.1 GCA_905480485.1 uncultured Aureispira sp. | reverse complement strand
AGGACTTATTTTCCCTAATGCTGATATGCTGGATTATTTATCGTTCTCATCCGGAGGCTTTAAGGCTCAATACGGAGATAAAATGTCTTCTGTGCTCGATGTTCACTACCGCCGGCCTTACCAATTTGAAGCATCCGTGGGAGGGTCCCTGTTGGGGGCACAGGTGTATTTAGGTGGGGCTATCTATAAAGACTCAATTTCCAAAAAGAGAAGGGTGCCCAATCGATTTACCTATACCTTGGGGGCACGTTACAAAACCACCTCTTATTTATTGGCCTCACTCGATGTTAAAGGAGAGTATGTACCACAATTTGTCGATTTACAAGGCGATTTTATCTACGATGTGTCCGAAAAGTTTCAAATCGAGGCCATCGGGCATTATTCTAATTCAGTTTATTCTTTACAGCCCAAAGAAAGTTCGACTACAACGGGTTTGTTTAATCAAGCCCTTCGTTTGACCACCTTGTTCGAAGGCCAAGAAATTTCTAATTTCGAAAACTTTACCGCTGGTTTTGCTGCTACTTATCTGCCCTGGGGTCTTACCGGAAGAGATAAAGAAATTGATACCACCGCTACAGTTTCTACCAATCTAAAGTTTAAATTATTAGCATCACATTATCAAAGTAACGAAAATGAACGCATCGATATTATCAACTTCTATCGTTTAGATGAAATTGAAACTGGTTTAGGCGATGAAAATTTTGGGGAGGTAATCGGAACATTAGCTTATGGCGAAACCCACTTATTTGCCAGAAATTTTTTGCAGGCCAATGTGACTAATGCCCAATTCAAAGGGACTTGGTTGTACGACCGATACCATGCTAATGGCAATGAATCACATCATTGGTTTAAATTTGGGCTTGGCTACAAAAATGAGATTATCGGTGACAAACTCAAAGAATGGCGTCGTATAGATTCGCTTGGTTTTACATTGCCTGCGGATACCAATGCGGTCTATATACCAGATTATATCCGAACAAGGGTTAATTTATCTTCACACAGATTATCAGCCTATGTCCAAAATACCTGGGAACACAAATCAGCGAAGCACTTGTTTAGGATGACTGCAGGAGTGCGTGCTGCTTATTGGACGCTCAATCAAGAACTGCTGATTTCGCCGAGGCTTCAATTGTACTATACGCCTAGAAAATATCAAAATTCTCAGGCAGACACTACCAAAAAAACCAAAGACCTCACCTTTAAATTGGCTGCAGGCTTATATCAACAAGCGCCTTTTTATCGTGAATTACGCGATTTGCAGGGCAATATCAATACGGGTGTTTTAGCTCAAAAATCTATACATATTCTAGGAGGTATTGTTTGGGATTTTATTATGTTCAAACGTAAGTTTAAATTTATTACCGAGGCCTATTACAAACATCAGTGGGATTTGATTCCCTATGATATAGATAATGTCAGAATTCGTTATTATGGAGACAACTTAGCTACAGGCTATGTTACAGGGCTCGATTTAAGGTTGAATGGAGAATTGGTGAAAGGATTAGAATCATGGATCAATTTATCCTTATTGCGTGCTCGAGAAAGTTTCAATGGTGTCAATCATGGGGTGCGTCAATTAGTAGGAACGACAATCGATACTACTTGGATGCCTGATGCACCGAAGGCAACCGATCAGCTGGTTATTTTTTCGATGTATTTCCAAGATGATTTCCCTAATGCACCTTGGGCCCGCCTAAATCTTGCCTTTACAGTTGGTACAGGATTGCCTTTTGGCGTGCCCGAAAACAATGTTCAGTTCAGGAACTCTTATCGATTTGAAGCCTATCACCGGATCGATATTGGCGCTTCTTTTGGTATTTGGGATCGTAAAACACATATCGAAAAAAAATATGGCGGCGATCGGAATTTATTCAAGAAAAAATCTCGACATGCCCTTCGTAGTTTCAAAGGAATTTGGTTAAGTTTTGAAGTATTTAATTTAATGGATGCTAAAAATGTAGCCTCTAATACCTGGATCAAAGATTTCTCCAATCGATCTTATGCTATACCAAATGTACTCACTTCGCGACGGTTCAATGTTAGGTTTAAAGTAGATTTCTAGATTTTTTGGGGCTTTATTTTGTGTGAATATTTGGTATAGGTTTTCTGTACATTACATATCTTTTTTGATAATTATAAACTATATTTAGCTGTTGAAGGAGGCTCTTCTGTCTTTTGTTTTACTTCTTTTTGTAGTTTAGGTAGGTAGGCATTAGTACAGATACAGGATCGAAACGGTTTGATTAAATTAGCACAAATTATTCATATCGAACTATTGGTACCTTCGAATTTAAGGCCTCTATCGATACGAATATATCTACGAGTTTAATTACGGATGATACTGCTTTAGTGAATATTGGTCAGGGCTTTATGTTGAAGCCATGGATTTGTTCGATTTGTCTCAAAGGATGTTTAGGATTCATTTTGAGACGAAAGAGGTAGCTACCAACTAAAAAAAATGAAAGCAGCCTAAAACAAGCAGCAAAAAAAAGGCTCTTTTTCATTTGAAAAAGAGCTTTTTTTGTAATTGGATTAGCTAGGAACTAATCCCAAAGACTTTTTTTCAATTTCTTGTTGTGCAAGGTTTAGGGCAAAGGCAAGTTGTTCTTCCGGACTCAACTGACTATTATCGATGACTACGGCGTCCTCTGCTTGACAAAGAGGGCTATC
>CAJQQM010000261.1 GCA_905480485.1 uncultured Aureispira sp. | reverse complement strand
TATAGAATTAAGTTTATTGGATAGGGCCGCCGGCACTTATTTGCTTAAAATAACAAGCGGTGCAGCCTTTACCACACAATCGGTCATTCTTTTTAATGATTAATAAAAAAAGTGCGTCAACTTGAGGCGCACTTTTTTTGTGAATTAATCAACTTTAAGCGGAGTAGATTTATCTTTTACACGGCATATTGCCCATTTAGGTTTTCGATGGTCAGGAAATAAAAAGGAAATTTGATACGATGGTTTTTTTGTGGGCTTTTGGAAATTTGTGTTTTTTATTCTCCATAATACACCAAAATTATTGTAATTTGCATCTAATAACTAGAAGAGTCAACGCAATAATATTACCTTAATCGGTATCCAAAAAATACTGCTTGTTTTTATCAACACCGTACAAGGTCTACTACTTTTAGATTAGTCTTTTAACCGTACATCATTTGACAGAAAGAGAACTCATAGAGGGATGCAGAAGCAACAACAGGCTGGCGCAAAAACAACTATACGAACGTTTTGCAGCCAAGATGTTTGGGGTATGTCGACGTTACGTAAAAACGGTAGAAAACACCGAAGAGGTCTTGATGATGGCTTTTTGTAAAGTATTTAAAAAAATAGATACTTTTTCAGGCAACGGTAGTTTTGAAGGGTGGATTCGTCGAATCATGGTCAATGAATCATTGATGTTTCTACGAAAGAAATATCGATTTAGCGAACATGCCGATGTTACCGAAATTCCGGTAAAGACGGTGGAAGTAAACATCGAAGATGAATTAGCTGCACAGGATATCCTCAACTTATTAGAACAATTGCCAATTGGCTACCGAACAGTATTTAATTTATTTGTCATAGAAGGATATAAGCACCGAGAAATAGCAGAACAATTAGGAATTAGTATCAATACTTCCAAATCACAATTAATTCTTGCTAAAAAAAAATTGAGAAAATTAATTAAGAGAATGGGACATCCGAGTAGTGGTTAAATCGAGCTACCATTATATATATTTAAATAAGTATAATTTATTTGAATGTTTTTTGACTGAAGATGGATGGGATTATCGTTTTTTATTGCGATATTTCACTAACAAACAACAGAATACGAATTATGAATAGAGATGATTACATTTCTAAGTTATTTATTAAAAACCAGGACAAGCTCAATCAGATGCCTGCCGATGATTTGTGGTCTAAATTGGAACAACAATTAGATACCTCAGCGGTAGATACTGAAGCGAATGTTTTGGATATTCAATCTAAAAAAAGTAGGTTCTCGGCCCTGCTAGTTGCGGCTTCAGTACTCCTTTTGATGGGAGCTGTTACCTTTGTTTTTACCCCTAAGGATAAGGATCAAATGGCCTTTGAATTGGTTCTAGAAGAACCTATAGCCCTTTTGGTTGACGATGCTGAACCTTACAGTGATGATGAGTTAATATTAAATTCAAGAAGTGAAGGTGAACCAATAGAAGTTGTAGAACAAGAAACCAAAATTATAGCTGCTGTAAATAAAAAAATGGAAGAAATTGGAGCAGATAAAGCGTCGAAAGAACCTATTGCTATGACAGATATTACCATAACAGACGACCTAGAAGATGTTGTCGGTTCCTCTTCGATTCTTATTGAGGCAGAAGATGCTATTATAGAAACAGATTATGCAGCCGGTCAAGCATTGTACAAAGGAAATGAAAAACTGAAAGAAGCTTCTTTGAACTATGCCAAAGCTGTCCCTCAAATTGCTAACAATATTGAAAATAGTGCTATTGCTGAACAAGTAATCACGGACGAAAAGAACTTAAAAATTCAATCTGATTTTGAGTACAATCAGGTGGCCTCTGTGCCAAAAAACTACAACACTAGGGGGGCTATTGTCAACAAAATAGGACAGAAAAAAGATAAAAAGTCTCCGATATTACGCACACATCCCAAATTACATCAATTTGAATTTTTGTTAGGAGAAAATATAGATAACAACGAAAAAGAAGGGACTTCTATCGAAAAGTGGACCATCAAAAATAATACTACTTTAAGCGGACGAGGGTATAAACTATCCTCTAATAAAGAAATTCTATTCGAGGAGACACTTTTATTAAAAATTAAACTCAATCAGGTGTTTTTGATGCTTCGTTTCAATGAAAAAGCAAAAGCGATTGAATATATGCTTAGTGGCAACAACTTCGAGCGTTTTGTATTTACTCAATCGGATCAAAACAGTCTATTTCCTGATCAAATTATTCTAAAACGAACATTAAACGGATATACGACGTTGATGTCTAATTCTAAACGTATGATTCCATCGGATCAACAACGATATTTAGAAAATAGAAATCGTGTTACCAATAGAGGAGCAAAACGCACCTTGAATTTTGTAGATTAGTAATATGATTCGGCTATTTACAGCATATAGTACATTCCACAAAGCTTTAATTTTTCCAGTTATCCTCATAGCAGTTCAAAGACAGAAAGGCTACTAAGTAGCTTGGCTTTTTAGGGGAGATCTAAGCGAACATCAAGATGAAATCAGCATTATTTTTGGTCAATCTATTGGAGTAGAGTAGCATGAGTTATAATTCTTTTTTTATTTCTACAACCTAACAAAAGCTATAGACAAAAAAAGACGGCCTTATGGCCGTCTTTTTTTGTTGAATTGTCTATAATTTATTCGTTCAAGTTCTTTACTACTGTCACCCATTTACCTCGTTTACGAGCTTGAATAGATTTGTCGTACATCGCTTCAACTGATAGGGCAGGTAAGTAATATTTGCCCAAGTAGCTGGCATTCAATAATATTTTGAAGGTTTTTTCTTTACCCATTTTCAAGTCAAAAAAGGTATAGACTCTATCATCTCTAAAATCTTGATATTCGGCTTTATCACCTCCAGCGCTTGCAGCAGTTAGTCGGGTGTTATGTATTTCCCAGCCAGAAGGAAATACTTGCTGTATAGCCAATTCGTCATAATTTCGTTTACTAGTATTCTTTACACGCACTTCTGCTCTGAAATCACTCCCTTGGACAAGTTGTTTCGGGTCAATTTTTTGACCATTCATATCGGTATAGCTAACCGATAATTCTAATCCATTGGCCGACTCTGTTTCGTTCATGACAGCCGGGATACCATCGGAAATCAATCTAGCGAAGACGAGTTGATTACTACTATTTTTCAAGATTAAGCTGCTAGCTTGTTCTCCAGCTAAATCAAGTTGCCAAATTGGTTTAGTGGAAGATACTTTTTGCCACATACCGTCGGCAATTTTGTACTCAAAAGTTAATGGTTGATTCGATTTTTTGGGACCAACGTATTTAGACATAGCAATTAGGGCTTGTGCTGTTTCTTGTGTATTCAACCAAGTATCAGCGGCCAATCGCTGTGAAATTTGACCAACTATTTGCTGCGCTTTATCTCGTTGATTCATGGTACTTAAAGCTTGTAGGATTAAAGCTTGGTCTCTAAATTTCGAACCAAACGTTTTGGCCCCATTATTCCCGGAATAGGGTAGTGCCTCTAATTGCGCTTGTGCCACCATGCCTTCCGCTACTTTAGACTGACCGACTATAAAATAACTTGCAGCCAAGTACCACCGCGCAGCAATAGCATCTTTGTCCCCTTGCTTTAGCCGCAATCTATTCATCGAACCTAGGTCGGGCTTGCCAGCTAATGCCAATAGATAAAGGCGGTAAGCCTGAATCAAATCTTCACTTGTATTACCTTTAGAAGTCCACTTTTGGGCTTTTTTTGTTTGAAATTGAATCCATTTATTGATAAAATTATCTTGGACATTGTAGCCCAGTTTTTTGGCTTCTAGCATAAAATGACCGGCATAATTACTGCCCCAATCGTTGTCTTTGCCGCCGGGCCAATAAGCTAGGCCTCCGCCAGCATTTTGAAATTGATACAACCGTTGAATACCTGCTTTAATATTTTTATCAATTTTTTCTTGTTTCGTCTGATTCAAGTCCATCAAACTACTTAAATATAGTTGTGGAAAAACACTCGAAGTTGTTTGTTCAACGCAGCCATAAGGGTAGCGAATCAGGTATTTTAAACGTTTTCCTAAATTAAGTGGAGGAATCGATGAAAGTTCTACTACAGCATTGTTGCTGCCCGTCATCCCTAGTGGTTTATAGACCGTTGACCAGTTTTCACCCTTTTCAATGGTTTTTTGAGCAACGAATGTTTCACGTGGATTGGCGTTTCGAACGGCCACATCAGTTTCATATATTGCTGTTTCTTTGCCACTTTTGACGGTTACCTTTATTTTTCCATTCCCAGTTCTAGCACTTGTTTTCAACTCAAAAAGACTGATTTGATCTCCTATAGCGTCAAAACGTATTTCTTTTTTACGGCTACCTACAGGGATAATAAAATCGTTAGATTCTATTTCGATGCTGACTTTTTTTACCGATGATTTCATGGCAAAAACAGTTACCGGTAATTTGAACTGTTCTTCGACTCCCAAAACACGAGGAAGACTGGCTAAAACCATTAAGGGTTGTCGTACAGCAACTGCTTT
>CAJQQM010000260.1 GCA_905480485.1 uncultured Aureispira sp. | reverse complement strand
ATCGAAATAGCCAACGAAATTGATTTTTTTGACTTGAAATTATTTTTTTAAAAACAGGGCAATTATACTGCTGCGCTTCCCATTTTAGGGCATTTCTTTAGAGTCCAATAATTTTGAAAACGCAACTTCTTGTGAAAGAACATTACTAGGGGTTGTAGGGTGTGAGTAGGCCGTAGAATGAACCTTCAAGCTATCAGTAAGAGGTACACTGTTTGTTTTAGCGCTAGTTGTTGAAGTCGTTCTATCCGCAAAATATAGGTTCTGCCCAATCTCTCTAGGGCTGCGGCTAATTTGTCCTTTAACGCCCTCAGTTGAATCCAACAGAATATAGGTTTAATCAATGTAAAGGGCGAAAACCTACTTGGTTTAGGTTTTCAGGAGATTCAGAATAAATCCGATCAAATTCCTATTGATTGAACAGGGTTGTCATCACAAAGATATTGTGTTGCACAGCAATCTATCGGTGTAGTTCATAGGAAGCTTAGCCATTTCATTTAACATTTAATGTGCTCCTATTATATCGGGCAGTCCCCCAGAAAAAGTTTCTACTTATTGGAAACATTCTTTTATTTGGATGTTATTCAATGTTTAATAGTCTGATATTCAATAATTTTATATCGGTTCGGATTTTGATTAATATAAAGATATCTTATCATCTAATTTTTTTATTATGCACAAGTCTTCTCTTCTGTTACTACTTTTTTTGCCTTGTTTAGTATACGCACAAGTTCCTGGAATAGCGATAAATAATTCAGGGGCTTTGCCCGCCGCTTCGGCTATACTCGATATTTCAAGTAATTCTCAGGGCGTCCTTTTTCCAAGGATGACGGCAAGTCAAATGAATAATATCAATAACCCCGAACTTGGTCTTATTGTTTTCACAACAGGCGTTAGCAGTGGATTTAACTATTTTGATGGAACAAATTGGCGGCCTTTTGGCGGCGGTTCGGGCGGTGCTTTTGCCTCTTCGGGAGGGCGTACCTATTCCTTGTACTTAGGGGATGATTTTGTCTTCGGTACAGCACAGTCAGACTACAATAGCGGAACCGAAAGAAAGTTCTTATTTAATAGTTCTAAAGGGGCATTCAGAGCCGGTACTGTAACTGGTCAACATTGGGATGCCGCTAATTTGGGTGTTAACTCATTTGCATCAGGATACAACAATAAAGTAGGAGGTACAAGTGCTTTTGCTGCAGGACACGAGCTTAAAGCCTCATCGATGGCAGAGGTTGTTATTGGGGTGTTTAATGAAACGTATACCCCCTCTAGTTCAACATCTTATAATTCTACTGATCGTTTGTTTGTCGTAGGCAACGGAACAAGTGCTAATAATCGTTCGAATGCAATGACGCTACTTAAAAGTGGGAAGTTAGGGCTTGGTACCGTTAATCCTGCAGACTTATTACACCTCGAAGGCAGCAACTTTGATCAATCTGCTTTGCGCTTTAATAATACTGCTAATTCCAATACAACAAGTTGGCGATTGGGGCAAAGGGCATTTCAATTTCACAATTATATGTCTTTTGAACACGATGGAAATAGTTTGGTTGCTTTTTCGAATAGTGGTCGAGTTGGCATAGGATACACTTCGCCTAATTATGGTACTTTACAAATCAAACAAACAGGCGATAGTAACGACGATGGCCTAAGTATTTTTAATACTAGCGAACAGCGTTCGGTTAGGTTGTATGCCGATAATGCCGACGTGGCCCACCTTAATTCTGGCGATGGCTCTAATGTTCTTACGATCAACGAAAATGGAGGGTTTTTGGGTGTTGGTAAAAGTTCAGCTTCGACAAATGTTGATATAGAAGGTTCGACGAATCCCTCCTTAAGAATTAGTGAAACCAATCAGAGTGGTTACTTTGAGGTGACGGGTTATGCCGACTCTCAAACACAGCTTAAACACAAAAATGAAACTGCCAATGAATCTAGTATGCTTGATATAGATGCTGTTTCTAATGGTGTTGCTGACCAAAGTATTCGACTTTTCAGAAACGCAAATATAGGTTCAAACGGTTATTTCAGAATTTATAACCCTGGAACCACGACGGAGAATTTTAGAATAGACGCCTCTAATGGCAACGCAATAGTCGGTAATTCATCCAATTATACAGGAGATATTTATGCTTATGGCGGAGACATCAAATTGTATAATTCAATAAACAATAGCGTAGGATATGCATCTATTTCTTTAGATTTAGACAATTCTACAGACGATGCAGAAGCTGAAATACGCTTAGCAAGAACTTCTGGAACTGCTTATCTTGGATTAGAACTCAACTCTAAGTCTAGAGATGGTATACGATTTCAGACAGGTGTTTCCTCTCTACTTGAAGTGGGTAGATTTGATGAAAATGGTCTTTTTAGCCTTAAAGTAGGAGGTTCCGTTAACGAGTTTTCTACCGATGCTACGCTTAACGGCAATAGTGACCAAGCAATACCTACAGAAAAAGCCATCAAATCTTATGTAGATGTTGGTTTAAGCAGTTTGAAAATAGACGATTTAACGGATGCTTCTGACGGACAAGGAAATAATAACTTGTTTTTGGGTTTGTATGCGGGTTCCACGAATACGTCTGGAGGGTCTAACAATACTGCCGTAGGTCGAAGCGCCTTGAAAGATCTAACCACAGGAGACCACAATACCTCTATGGGTTATGCATCCCTCTTCGACCATATTGCGGGAAATTCAAACACCTCAATAGGCTCTTATTCGATGACTTATGGAGATATAAATAATACAGGCAATACTGTTGTAGGATATGCCGCGATGCGGGGCATCAGTAGCTCCAAATTTAACAACGCTTCCTACAATACAGCCTTGGGTTATTATACTTTAGCCAATATTACCACAGGTGACTATAACACCGCTTTCGGTTCGAGTGCACTTCGTAGCCTTACGAGCGGAACAGGAAATAATGCTTTTGGT
>CAJQQM010000259.1 GCA_905480485.1 uncultured Aureispira sp. | reverse complement strand
TACGAAGGGAAAACCAAAAATTATGAAGAAAGTATGCTGATTTAAAATAGCGAATCCTTCCCAAAGTAAAACAAATCCGCCCCAAACTAGACTAAAAGGAATCATACAACCATCATTTTTTCGCAAAAGAATCCCTTGTTTGGGTTGAGCAACCCATTCAATCATTTCACCCGTAAGCAGACACTGATACAGCTGCTGTTTGAGCTGACTGTTGTCTTCTTTGAAATTATCTAAAATTTGATTATCCATCATTTTGTGTCTGGCTTAAATAAATTGCTGGAAACCTACTGTTCAATCTTAATAAGGCCCGTTCAAACTCGTCAAGCTTATTCGGGGTATTGCGCATTTAGTACAATAATTGAACCTATAGCAAAAAAAAGTTCCGTTGATTGTAGGCCCTCATAAACGGCCTTTAATTCAACTGATTAAACCCTACCTATTATCCGCAATAACCCATTTTGAACGATACTTTACAACTGTTTAGAAGCTCGACAAACTACCCAAAAAATGCCCGTATTGTATCGCAAATGTATTGGCTTTGGTCTGCTGCCATTTCGGTATGCATGGGCAAACTCAAAACCTCCTTACACAACTGTTCGGTTACGGGAAGTTCCAACCCAAGGGTGTTCCCCAAGCCTAGAAAAGCTTTTTGTGCTTGAAGTGGCACTGGATAATAAATCATTGATGGTACGCCTTGTTCTTTCAAAAACTGCTGTAAAGCATCGCGCTGTCCACCCGAAACTTTTAGGGTAAACTGATGATACACATGCGTAGAATTCGGCTGTACCTTTGGCAGCGTCAAGGCAGTTATATCGGCTAAATTTTGATAGTAGTAATTTGCCAAAGATTGCCTTGCTTGCGCATAATGATCTAATTTTTTCAATTTGATATCAAGAATGGCTGCCTGAACAGAATCCAACCTTGAATTGACTCCAATACAGTCGTGATAGTAGCGTTTACTTTGACCGTGACTGGCAATTTTTTTCAAGGTAGCTGCCAAATCTGTATCATTGGTAAATAGCGCCCCACCATCTCCAAATGCACCTAGATTTTTGGAGGGATAAAAGGAGGTGCAGCCTACGTGTCCTAAGGTACCCGTTTTTTGTCGTCGGCCATTATCAAAAATATAATCGGCACCGATTGCTTGTGCATTGTCTTCTACCAAATAAAACCCATGCTTTTCAGATAGTTCGATGAGTGGTTGCATATCAACACTCTGCCCAAACAAATGTACCGGAACTACCGCCTTCGTTTTGGGACTTAAAGCCGCTTTAACAATAGCGGCAGTGATATTAAAGGTATTGGGGTCGACATCAACCATAATGGGCTTAAGGCGTAATAAAGCGATCACTTCGGCTGTTGCCACATAAGTAAATGCAGGTACAATTACTTCATCTCCTGGCTGAAGCCCTAAAGCCATTAAGGCAATTTGTAATGCATCCGTTCCATTGGCACAGGGTATTACATGTTTGACGTCTAAATAAGACTCTAAAGATGCTTTGAAATTTTGAACTGCAGGCCCATTGATAAAAGCGCCCGATTCGATTGTTTGAAGCACAGAGGCGTTCACTGCTTCTTTTATGGATTGATATTGAGCAATTAAGTCAACCATTTGAATAGGTCTCATAAAATTGTATTGATTTTTTAGCCGTAACAAAAGGGTGTTTTTCGTTTTCCCTTATTTTATTTTATGTAAAAAAAAGATTCGCCGCGTACATAAGAAACTAACCTTGTTCTTATTCGTATAAACTAGCAAAACCTATGATTTGAAAACTTGATTTAATGATAAGTAGGATATGCTATTATCAAGAATATTTACTAGAGGCTTAAGTTAAGTTATTTTAGCATAAGTTTTCTAATCCTTTCTTTTTTTTTGAGTTCTAGTTTATTTTTTGACGATGAAGCACTTTATCCTAAAAAAAATTTCTTTATTTGTTAATAAATTGAAACAATAGGCTGTTTTCTGGGCTTAGCTTGGTCAGTAATTCTATCAATTTTCATTGATTTATCTTTTGATACACCAATATTTATACTCTATGGCTAAAATTTCACCGTTCAAAGCATCGATTCCAGACTTGACTGATATTATCTCCTTTGATGAATTTTTTGAATCAGCCAAACGGAAATTCCCCTTGTATTTAAGCGATGGCATTTACGAACAGGCTCCTAAAAAAGCCATTTATATCTACCGTGTCAAACGACAACATCGTTCACATACTGGTTTGATAGCCTGTACCAATATTTTGGATTATATCAATGGTTCGATCAAAAAACACGAAAATACCCTTACGGCAAAAGAAGCAAAAATGATGCGACTCTTCGAAGAAAGACAAGCGCTCATTAAGCCTATTTTACTCACCTATCCTAATGTTTTGGAAATAGATGCCCTGATTAATAGAATTACTATTTCTAATCAGGCCACCTTTAGCATTTCATTTCAAGAAGAAGAGCATTTGTTTTGGCAAATCACCGACAAAACTATCCTAAAAGCTTTAAGTAAAGCCTTTGACGAAAAAGTAACGCTTTCTTATATTTGCGATGGACATCATAGGGCTAAAACATCCGAACTTATTTATAGAAACCGTCGCCTTAATAATGCTAATTTTTCGGATAAGGATCGTATCAATTTTATGCTTTCGGCTTATTTTCCCGCATCTGAAATTGAAATCCACAATTATAACCGATTGGTTGCTAATCTTGGCTCGCTAACAGAGGATGCGTTTATGACGCAATTAAATACCTACTATCAAGTGACAGCTGTCAGCAAAAATTACTTCCCTATTTCGAAATTTGAAATGGGTATGTTTATTGGTAAACAGTGGTATCAATTAGTACTTAAAGACCAATACTTACCCCAAGATAATACCGCCGTCCACGAAACTTTAGATGTTCACTTGTTTAATGAATTTGTTCTTAAGGGGATCTTAAAAATAGAGGATGTCCGCACCGAACCTGACATCAAATACTTAGAAGGTCCGAAAGGTGCCTTTGGCCTAGAAAGGCGCGTACGTGAGGGCAAAGCAGCTGTTGCTTTTAATCTATATCCTGTTGCTTTAGAAGATTTAATTAAAATATCGGTCCAAGATAATTGTTTGCCACCGAAGTCGACTTGGATAGAACCAAGAATGCGCAATGGCTTTATTGCTCACCTATACAAGGATTAAAAAATAAAAGCAAGTGAACTGAGTAGCATTTGATTTTTTTGCCTTCATTATCATTCAGAAATATGAAATTTGAAACAAAAGTTATTCATGCAGGCATTCGGCCTGACCCTTCAACCGGAGCAATAATGACGCCTATTTATCAGACGTCGACCTATGCTCAATCGGTTCAAAAAGAAGGGGCCGAACAGTACGCCTATTCTAGAACTAATAATCCGACTCGGCAAGCACTCGAAAACAATCTAGCTGCCCTAGAAAACGGGAATTATGCCGTTTGTTTTGCTAGCGGCATGGCAGCAATTAACGGCTTGTTACAAACCCTGAAAAGTGGTGATGAAATCATATCTACCAACGACCTTTATGGTGGTTCTTATCGCCTGTTTACACAAGTTTTTGAACGCTATGGGATCAAAACACATTTTGTTAGAATGGATCGACTCGAAGCGATTGCGGCTCATATCAATTCGAACACGCGTTTAATTTGGATCGAAACACCTACCAACCCGATGCTAAATATTATTGATTTAAAAGCAGTTTGTGCTTTAGCAAAACATCACAATATAACTAGCTGCGTAGACAATACTTTTGCTACACCTTACTTGCAACAACCCCTCGAACTAGGCGCAGACATAGTCATGCATTCAGCCACCAAGTACCTTGGTGGCCATTCCGATATCTTACATGGAGTTTTGATTTGTAAAGACAAAAAATTGGCAGACCAATTGTATTTTATTCAAAATGCAGCAGGGGCTGTCCCCGGACCACAGGACTGTTTTTTGCTCCTAAGAGGCATCAAAACCCTGCATATACGGGTTCAACGTGCTTGTGAAAACGCCTTTGAAATTGCCCGTTTTTTGGAACAGCATACCGCAGTAAATCGGGTTTACTACCCAGGCTTGGCGAGTCATAAAGGCCATCAATTGGCTACAGAACAAATGCGTGCCTATGGAGCTATGGTTTCGTTTTCTCTAAAAAAAGATCGTTCCGAAGCTGCTTTACAATTGCTCAAACACACGCATTTATTTACCTGTGCTGAGTCTTTGGGCGGTGTAGAATCACTAGCAGGTCATCCCGCAACAATGACACATGCTTCTATTCCACGTACCGAAAGATTAGCTATTGGGCTTAGCGACTCCCTTATTCGGCTAAGTGTCGGGATAGAAGCCGTCGAAGATTTAATTCAAGACCTTGACAATGCACTAAGAAAACTGTCAAATTCTTAGCAGTTATTCCCTTTATTTTTAACTAAAAATTGGCCTCTAATACCTTGACAGTTCCATTCAATCGATATATTCTTGCAGAAATTATTATTGTCTTCAGTACCATTTTTTATGCATTTTTATGGGATAGAGACACACTCAGCGACCTAATTATCTTTAGCTTTTTGACAGTACTACTCTATTTTGGAGCAGCAAAAGTCGGCTTAACTTCTCCTAAAAAGAAAGCCTGGTCGACACTCGAAAAAAAACTGATCATAACGAGTATATGGTTGATAGGCATAGCATGGTTTTATGGTTTCTGCACACAAAAAACAAGTTTAGAGAACTGCATTATTGCCCTAAACATTAGTTTTGTTTATGTTTATTACGCCTTTGTACAACATTTTCTTGCCCAAAAATACTTGAGTCTTCGATTGTATTCACTGATGCAAAAATGGGGTTTAGAAGGTTTGAAAGTTCACGCTATAGTATATACCGCTTTGGTCAGTGCCTTTCTATTTGCTGCATTGCATATCAACTACCCTCATTTGATAGTAGTTGCTGCTATAGCTGGCTTTTTGTATGCCTATTATTTTTTGTCTACAGGTCGTTTATACACCATCGTAATCTCTCATGCTTTTGTGGCAAGTAGTCATTTGTATTGGCTACTCGACGACAACCCTTTTACAGAATTAATGTGGATACTTGATTATTTTAAATAAAGGGCATTTGCTGATGTTTCATAGCGGCATCTAATTGTTTTGCTCCTGGCAATAATTGTTCGAGATGTTGCCAATAGGCAGCGCTATGATTTTGATGTTTAATATGAGCTAATTCGTGGTAAATAACATAATCTATCAGCACATCAGGCAACAGCATTAAATACAAAGAGAAGTTCACATTTTTTTTGGAAGAACAAGAGCCCCATCTTGTTTTCATATTTTTGATGCTTACTTGATTGATGACAATACCTTTATTTTTGGCAAATTTGTTGGTGCGACTAGGCAAATAATTTTTCGCCTCCTTTCGCAATACTTCTATAACCATTTTTTGTAGTATATCTTGGGTACTAGGCGATTTTAAATCGACGTTTTCCGGTATAGATATTAAATAATTTGACGCCTTGGACTCTAAACCAAAAGCATGGTCCTTAGTTGCTTGAAAAAAAAGTACTTTGTCCCGCATTTCGAATTTTGTGTCCCAATCTATACCCTTAGTAGCAGCATTAATTTGTTGCGCGTTTTGCTGTTCTTTTATCCATTCAAGATGCTGATGTACCATTTGCTTAGCCATCCAATAAGGATAAAAGGTTGGTATTGTCACCGTTACCGGTCGCTGTGGTCGAACCCTTAAACTAAGACGTTTTGAGCGACTATTTTTTCGTAAAACAACGAGGCCAATGTCAGGATGCATCCACTCTTTCATGGTAGTTTTTTTAGAATTTCGGCTATAACCGTTGGTATTTTAGCAATTTTTTGGGTGGTATAATCAAAGCATAGTATACCTGTTTTAACATTTGCCACTACTTTACCCGTAGCATGATTGCTTATTTTATAATAAAAATCGAAGCCATATTCACTTAAATCATCTATCCCTAATTTAATTTCGAGAAGGTCAGAAGCATGCACCTCTGCCTTATAAACAACCGCTGCATCTGTCATGATAATTCCTTTCCCTGCAAAAGTAAGTTCGCCATAACCCAAACTTTTTAAATAATCCACCCGCGCTTGCTGCGCAAAAGACAACATTTTTTCGTTAGATAAGTGGTTGCCATAATTTAAATCTGTAATCCTGACAAACACCTTTGTACTAAAAAAATATTGATTAATTTCTTTAATTTTTATTCGCATGAGACCTTTTTTATCGATTGTCTAGTGATTTTTTGTGCTTTTAACGGAAATATCCGACAAAAACCTAATTTAATTATCATTTTTCAACGGTTTGGCACAATTTTAACATATTGTACATAAACTATTATTTAACTATCTAAAAAACTTATTTCTTTACTTAATTTCTATTCCCAATTAATACTAATTATACAAAGAATCACATACCAATTCACTCAACTATTTAATGCCAATTTCAAACTAATAAAAACTATAAATTATGGATTCTAAAGGAAAGATATTATTAGTAGAAGACGATAAAAATTTTGGCGACGTACTTTGTTCATATCTTGAAATGAATGACTACCATGTCGTTCTCGAAACAGATGGTGATGCTGGTCTTAATCGTTTTCAACAAGACACTTTTGACCTTTGTATTTTTGATGTTATGATGCCCAAAAAAGATGGGATAACCTTAGCCAAAGATATTCGAGTAACTGACCAAAGTATTCCTATTGTCTTTCTAACAGCTAAAACCATGAAAGACGATATCATTAAAGGTTTTCAAGCAGGCGCAGATGATTATATTCCAAAACCATTTGCACCCGAAGAACTCTTGTATCGTATTCAGGCCATACTCAAAAGAAGTCAGAAACCAGAACGTAAAAAACAAGAAATCAAAGAGTTTAACATCGGAAAATACCACTTCAACTATCCACTCAGAATTCTTACCTTTGGTAACAATGAGAGTCAGGATAAGTTATCTCCAAAAGAATCAGAACTCTTACACATGTTTTGTCTTTACATGAACGATATTTTGCCAAGAAGTATCGCACTGAAAGAAATCTGGGGAGAAGATAACTATTTTACAGCAAGGAGTATGGATGTATTTGTGACCAAACTGCGCAAATACCTCAAGAAAGATAACAACTTAGAGATTATCAATATTCATGGTAATGGGTTTCAGCTACGAGTTTCTGAACAACAAGCGGTTTAGTTTTTCTTTAAAAATATATTTACCTCGCCACAAAAAAGATTAGCCCTTTATTGGGTTGATCTTTTTTTTTATAGGTCTCGTCGCATAAATACCCAATAGGCAATAGCCAAAAAGAGGGCTGTATATGCTACCGTAAAACCCATAGCTATATCGTAAGGCAAAAATATATCTACATTCTTGCCGCCGAAATCTTGCATACTTTTAATGATTGACATAGGCAGTACATCCCAAGCTGCTGAAGCGGGAAAATAACTACCTGCCCCCAGATTATCGAAGAAATTTTGAAAGACCAGGTATCTAAATATACGTTCTCCAATAAGAATATATGCGTAAAACAAGAGAATAGCCAAACCGCTTTTGCGCAACCAAACTGCTAACAAAAAAGCAAAACTCATATAAAATAATGTTTGAACAAAGAACCGTAGAATAGCGTACATTTCTTTGTCAACAAAATAACCATGTCCACCTGCTAAACCCCCAAACACTGCCGCCAAAAGTGCTACATATACGGTCGCAAATATCGCTATTGATAACATGGATAACAACTTTGCTCCAAAAAACTGCTGCCGTGATAATCCTGTAATCAAATTTTGACGCAAGGTTTTTTGCTGATGTTCAGCTGTAAAACCCCAAACCGATAAATAAACCATTAAGAAAAAGGTGAGCCAACTTGCCCAATAACTCATGGTGGCCCATATTCCAGGAAAGCGGTACATTGGGTCAATAAAAAAAAGATTGTCCTGAAGGGCTGTCCCCGACTTAACACTCATATACATTAGTGGAAGTATTAGGATATACATGCCCATCGCAATTCTAAAAATGCGATTTGATGCATATTTTTTCCATTCAAGTTGCAAAAGTGAAAGCATCTATTCTTGGTTTTTGTTGGCTAATTGTCCGCAAGCTGCATCAATATCTTTGCCACGCGAACGTCGGACCGTAATAGAGACTCCATTTTTTTTAAGGTACTGTGCAAAAGCTTCTATTTTATCTACCTTAGACTTTACAAAATCTACGCCTTCTACAGGATTGTATTCAATCACATTCACCTTGGCAGAAGGCACTCTCCTACACAGCTTTAATAAATTTTGTGCATCTTCTAGACTATCGTTAAACCCGTCAAAAGCAATATATTCAAATGTAATTTTACTGTCTTTGGTATGATCATAGAAATAACATAAAGCCGCTGTAAGCGTTTCTAAATCATTCGTCTCATTGATCGCCATAATCGTGTTTCTTTTGTCATCAGAGGCGGCGTGAAGCGACAGGGCCAAGTTGACTCGAGTATCATCATCGGCTAATTTTTTGATCATTTTGGCAATTCCTGCTGTACTAACCGTTATGCGTTTGGGTGACATATTTAAGCCCTCCTCCCCTGTCAATAATTCGATAGAACGCAGTACAGGCTTGTAGGCTAAAAGAGGTTCTCCCATACCCATATACACTATATTAGTGATGGGATGCTGATATATTTCACGACATTTTTCGTCGACACGAACTACTTGATCATAAATTTCGGCAGCCGTAAGATTGCGAATACGGCGCATTTGACCGGTAGCACAAAAACTACAACTAAGGCTACAGCCAACTTGGGAGGAAATGCAAACGGTATATCTGTTTTGGCCAAGCACAGGTATCAATACGGACTCTATCAGGTGTCCATCATGCAGGCGAAACCTTGATTTGATGGTTCCATCAAAACTTGTTTGTGAAAGGTCTTCCTCTATGGATAAGATTTCAAAATCAGCTTCGAGTTGAGTTCTTAACTTTTTAGACAAATTTGTCATGGCAGCAAATGTTACGGCACTTTTTTTCCATAGCCATTCGTAAACTTGAACTGCCCTAAACTTTGGCTCTCCAATCTCTTTAAAATACTGGATTAAAGCCTCTTTAGACAAATTTCGAATATCATTCTTTTGCATAGTTCCCTGTTTAGATATACAAATATACGAATCTTTCCCACTAAATAGCTTTGAATTTTATTCAATTCATTGTCCATTTCCCATACCTCTAGCTATTTATTGGCCTTCTATCAAGTTAGTCAGCAACGAAATCAGTAGTTATATTTGTCTGATTATGAATATTTTTTTAAATTAAAGTATGATAAAAAGCAAACTCATAGAATTATACAAAACCTTTGACAGCAAACAACTAGAGGCCCTCAGAAAATGGGCCAATTCGCCGATACACAACCGACACAAAGATGTCATAAAACTCATTGATTTTCTGATCCAAAAACCTAAAATAACAGCCCGAACAGTACAAAAAGAGAAAGCATTCAAATACCTCTATCCCAAACGAAGTTATGATGACCTTAGGCTTCGACACATCATGACTCTAACCGTAAACAGTATGGAAGATTTTGTCGGATTTTCACAACAAAAAAATGAAGACCATGAGCAATTGTTTGCTCTTGTTGACTATTGCAACTCAAAACAGCTATACACCTTGGCTGCCAAGTACTTTAGAAAGCTTCAAAAAGAGATACAATCCGATCGGATTAGCCACCACCGGCAACACCTGAACATGTATAAACTGCAACAAGCTATGCTGCAGCAAGCCGCCCCTGAACATCGCAAAGCGTATCAAGATCAGGCAGAAAAGCATCAGTTGCAATACCTTAGTATTCAAAAAATCAAAGAGCGCCTTAAGAACAAGCTTCTTGATCAAAACCCGCAATCTACGAAACTAGAAGCCCCTGATTTTTTCGAAACTCTTTTCAATGCACTTCCCGAAGATATTTCAAGCTTAACTAAAATACACCTTCAATTGTATGAATTAAGCAAAGAATTTAACGCGCAAAAAATAGAGACTTTTTTAATCGTATACTGGCAACAGCAAAAAATACTAGCAAGGTCCGAAAACCTCGATATATTTCTTTTGCTCAGTCAAATAATGACTAGAAAATCTTCTGTAGACATACCGCTCAATAGACTGCTGATGCAAGTCTATCAAAACGGACTTGAACAAAAGTTATTGATGCAAGCTTCCGTTATACAAAAGTCACATTATTGGGACATGCTATCCTTAACACTAGTAAGTAAGGGGCATGCTGCAGCGGCTAATTTTGTAAACAAGTATACTGAGCTTTTAGAAAATGAAATTAGAGCAGATTACAATCGTTGCGCAAGGGCTTACTTATTAATAGCTAAAGGCAGCTTCAAAAGTGCTTTAATCATATTAAAAAACAATAATCTGTCTGCAGAAATTCTTATTTTATCCCTTCAACTTCAACTAAGGGTTCATTTTAAAAATGAACAATTTAATAAATTGGATAAAAAAATTACACAGCTTGAACAATTAATCAAAAAGCATCAGAAAATAGAGCCATACAAAGCGCTGAATTTTTGTAAAGCTCTCAGAAAGAGCGCTAATGTGTGTCGTCAAGGCAAAGTCTTAGGCAAACCTTTACAAGAAGCACTATTCAAGCAAGCCTATACACTTGCAGACAAGCTGTGGTTGATTGAACAATTTAGCGTTCAACTATAGGGTACATTAACTCATTAAGACTCCTCAATTCAATGTCTCGATAATTTAGTTTTTGATTGGTTTTTATAAAAACCCTTTTCGTTTCATTAGGAATTAAATCAAAGAAGTTTTCTGAAAAATCGATATTTTTAGCACTTGAAAGGTATACGTCCTTTATAAGAACAGGACAGGACATTGTCAAAGCGTAGCCACCACTAGTCTGATCAAAATCGGTAATAAGGTTCAGTTGCTTTAGCTGTAATTGCTTTTCAGGAACAAAATAATGCAAACAAGTATATCTTCCTTGTTCGTCTTGATAAACAATTCGGTAAAACAGATTATTTAAAGGTTCATCGAGCGGTAATGCCGTCGAAAAAGAATAGTTTGATGCCGTCGAAGAACCTGGTTTAATCTGTACATCCAGAGAATCATAGCGCAATCGTACACCGTCTAGGGTCATAAGTTCGAAGAAGAGTTTGCCACTAGATGCTATGTTTCTATCCGAAACAACTTGAATAGCAATTTGATTAACCGAAGCACTATCTACCACTAAAACAACATCTTTGTATAGATCCCTAACCTTGTAATGCAGGGCTTTCCAACGGCCATAATAATCAATACTCGACCAAGAAGGACCGGGCCAACAATCGTTTAACTGCCAATATAAAGTTCCCATACATTTAGCATTGCTACGATGTGCACGAATAGCCTTTGCTATTCCTTTGGCTTGACTTAACTGACTAAGGTATACCAAATCTTTAAAATTGCGTGGTGCTGGATAATACTTCAGAATATGTTTTTTGATCAGTTCATTTCCTATGTAGCTTTTTTGATGATGCTGCATAACCGCTGACTGCAAGGCCCATTGAGAAGAATCTGCAAACAGACGTATTGTTTCGAAAGAGGGAAAAGATTGGAAACCGTACTCACTCATAAATCTTCCAACTTGCGTGCTGTATTTCTCAAAAGGGGCTTTACCATGCCATACTCCCCAATAATGCATGCTGTGATGGTTGAAATTCTGAACCTTCCCCCAATTACTTAATGGAGAGGTAGATACATAGGCTACTTGTGGATGTAATTGCTGAATAGCTTGGGGAATCAAGCTATCGAATAACATTTTGTAACCCATAAATAATTTTTGTTGTAGGGTTTTATTGTAAGCCATTGCTTTGGGCCAACCCCAGTTCTTCCAGGCAACTTCAATTTCGTTGTTGCCACACCAAAGTGCTATACAGGCATGATTACGTAGTCGCTTAACATTGTCCTCCACTTCTTTTAGAACATTATCGTGAAAAGTCTTTGTAGCGGGATACATACTACAAGCAAACATAAAATCTTGCCATACAAGTATCCCTTGCTGATCACACATTTCGTAAAAGATATCCTCTTCGTATATACCACCTCCCCAAACGCGTAACATATTCATGTTTGCACCCACCACATCCTTCATTAATTTTTCGTATCGATGGTAGGCTACCCTCGATAATAAATTATCCTGAGGAATATAGTTGGCGCCTTTCATAAAAACTGGCTGTCCATTCAATTTGAAATAATAACTCGTTCCAATCGCATCTTTTTCGCGCACCAACTCAATCTTTCGCAACCCGATTTTATAGGAATTTCGATACATTACAGCCACTGAAGTTGGGTCAATAATTTCAAAAGTCCAATTATATCGATAAGGGGCACCCAAACCGTTTGTCCACCATAGCTTAGGTTGGTCGATTTGAAACTGTAAAGTGTCTTGAAATAAACCATTAGACAATTCTATTGTTTTGGTGGCAATCACTTTTGTACCCTGCCGCACCCTTAATTTTACTGTTTTTTGAACGGCAGTCAATGCCTTTAGGTGTACACATAGCTCGGCTTTTTCTTTAGAAATAGTTGTTTGTTCAAAATAGACATCTTTGACACTAACTTGATTTTCAGCAATGAGTTTTACGCCCCTCCAAATCCCCATCGTAACAATCCGAGGGCTCCAATCCCAACCAAACTGATAAGGGGCCTTGCGTACGAAAGGGCTAACTTTTAGCTTAGAAGCGTCGTTGTCGGCAGGCAATTTATACCCGAGAGAATCGGCCGTATGCGCATGTACTTTTAGCGGTGACCTAAACAATATATACAACTTATTTTGACCTGTTTTAAGAAAATCCTTTGCATTAATTTCCCAACGCCGAAACATATTATCAGCCCTAAGAATAAGGTGGTCATTTAGGTAAACATCAGCATAGCTGTCCAAGCCTTCAAATTGCAGCCGAACGAAATCAAAAGCATCAACCGCCCCTTCCCAATTAAAAAATTTTTGGTATTCCCAATTGAGCTTTTCTATCCACTGAATACTTTTTTCATTCAGACCAAAATACGGGTTAGGAATTTGCTTCAATGCTAGCAAATCGGCTTGAACCGACCCTGGTACAGAGGCCTGTTGCCACGCCTCTTGACCTTGTTGCCTAAACTGCCAAGCAGCATTTAAATCGACTGTCTTTGTCAAAGGCTTGTCTTCTGCTGGTGAACAAGCGAAAATAAAGACGCATATCATACCTAAAAATAACTTCATAGAGGGATTGGGTTTTAAGGCTTCAGAATCAAACAAGGCTTAATGAGGGGGGATTTCATTAAGGACCATCATACAGTCAACTAATTTTTTTCGGTCAAACCGAGGGGCAAGATAAGATTCTGGGTCAAAAGAGGGATGCTGATACACCGCACTTGAAACCTTAGCTTTCCCAACTGAAAAATGAAACTCGTTTGCTTGTGTATGATGGGCTAACTCATGGATATTGGATGCATTAACACCTGCACCTGGCATTATTAAAATACGATTTTTAGCCCTTAAAACCAAAGTTTTAATCAAGTCTTTACCCTCAAATGCTGATTTTTTTTGGCCGGATGTCAAAAGACGATCTACTCCCATATCTATCAATTGGTCTAGGGCTTCTAATGGGTTTACGCAGCGGTCAAAAGCACGATGAAACGTAACCTTCATGGGCCTAGCCGCTGCTATCAAACGAGCAGTTTTTATTCGGTCAATACGTCCATCTTTTTGAAGCACCCCAACGACAACGCCGTCAACTCCCATTTTTTTACACCATCGGATGTTCGACAACATCTGTTGCATTTCTAAGTGATTATAACAAAAATGCCCCGCCCTAGGTCGAATCAAAACATAGACTTTCAAAGGAAGCCTTTGCACCGCTGATTCAATCGCTGCAATGCTAGGCGTAAGGCCACCTTGAAGTAAATTAGCACACAATTCTATTCTATCGACTCCTAACTCTTGAGCCAAAAAGGCTTGCTCTAAGGTTTCGACACAAACTTCAACTTTCATGTATATTTGTTTTTATTCTACCACCAATTCATCTATAAACAACCAAGCCTCCGAACCAGGTGCAGCATGCCAAACAGGACAATGTCCGATATTGAACGCCACCAACTTAATGTATCTTGCCTCGACGGAATCTATCGTTAAGCTAAATTTTTTAATGAATACCTTAGATTCTTTTGGTGAGATATCATTTTTGACGGTTCCTACTTTTTGAAAATTTCCGGCGACTGTGCCAATAAAAAAATCAACCTTCTCGGGCAGGAATATCCAGGAATCTTGCTTCTGAAAAAAAGCAGTTGATAGTTGTTTGAGCGATTTTAGTGCCCCTAAATCCAGTATAATCTCCATTGATTCCTTCTGAACCGCTTGCCAGTTTCCGTCTCTAAAATCTAAGGTGCCACGTATCCCATTTGTTAAGGCCTGTGGTCCTCCCCCTGTATAAAAAGAACTATAGGTATAACCGAGTTCGGGGACAATTCCATTGCCCAAATGCTTACGAAACTGCCTGGCAAAAGGTGTTCCGTAGCGCTGATTATTTTTGAAAGCCTGAACGGCTAAAGTTCCTGAATTCTGCAATGAAAGAATGCCTTCATACACCTGAAAAACGGTGTCGTTGAAAGAATACTTAAGCGTCAAGTCAGGACTCCCTTTTAGGAGTTTTACATTCATTGATTGCTTACTCGTATACACTTGAGCCTTTACAGGTATCGTTTCGGCACCGTAGCCAATTTTTTTTAATTCTAAAAATGGATATTGACCTTGTACCCGTTGATAAAAATCCTCATAGTTCCTTTCTCTCGGATAGGTCCATAAAACTTCGGACATCGCTAATAATCGAGGAAAGACCTTCGCATCTAAGGTCTTTTCGTCGGGCACTCTTTCGGTCCACATATTGCATTCTCCTCCTTTGATAAACTGTTTTTGTTGGGCATTAAGCCCGGAAGGCACCGGATCGAAGCTGTACACTTTTTCGAGGTCTATCGCTTGCAAATCATAATCAAAATAAGCATGTGAGGTGGGTGATGCTATTGCATAATGCCCTGACAAAGCAGCCTCTTTAGCCCCGTTCATACCTCTCCATGATTGAACAATCGCATTTGGAGCCAAACCGCCCTCTAAAATTTCATCCCAGCCTATTAGCTTTTTTTGATGTTTTTCTAAAAAAGCAGCCATTCTATTTATAAAATAACTTTGCAAAGCCGCTTCGTCCTTTAAGTTTTCTGCTTGCATTCGATTTTGGCATTTCGAGCAATTTTCCCACCGAAACTTAGGGCACTCATCGCCTCCAATATGAATATACTCACTAGGAAAAAGCGCAAAAACCTCTAAAAGGACTTTTTCTAAAAATTCAAATGTTTGATCATTGCCAGCGCAATAAACATCTTTAAATACCCCCCATTTATTGGCAACTGTTATCGGTTGGCCGGTACAAGATAAATGAGGATAAGCTGCAATAGCCGCTTGAGAGTGGCCAGGCATTTCGATTTCTGGTACAATACTAATATGCCGTTGCTTAGCATAAGCTACAATTTCTTGCACATCGGACTTGCTATAAAAATCGCCATAAATCGTTGAATCAGCTTCTTTTCGGTAGGCCCCTACCGCTGTAAGCCGTGGATAGGCATCAATGGCCAATCGCCATCCTTGGTCCTCCGTTAGATGCCAATGAAGGGTATTCATTTTGTAAAATGCTAAGCAATCAATGTATTTTTTTATCACCTCTTTTTCAAAAAAATGTCGACAGCAATCCAACAACATTCCACGCCACTCAAAAACAGGAAAATCGATGATATCTACCGCCGGTACAGCCCAAAGAATATTTTGTTTTGGTTGGGAAAAGTTGGTCGGCAATAATTGCCGAAGTGTTTGTATCCCCCAAAAAACGCCTACAGGACTGTACGCAGTTAATCGAATACGCGTAGAATCAATATTTAGATGGTATTTCTCTGACTTCGTATTTGCAACGGTATCTTTCAGTTCTATTTCTATATAATTTTGTTGCGGAAGTTGCGCAACCTCATTCAGAGAAATCCCCCCTTCTTTGAATAGTTCTTTTAGTAAAATAAACTCTTGTTCTACTTTTTTGGATGGGCAAAAAACGGCGGTATTTGTATTAAAGACAAAGACAGAAGCTTGCCTGCTTATATGCTGTGGCAACGGAATGATTGAAATAGAATTTTCAAATACTACAGATTGGGTTTGCGTAGAACAAGCCGATAGCAATACAAAAAATAACAAAGGGATAAACGCAGGCAACATATCAAATGGTTTTACACCCTCTCAGGTATTATTTTACTAAGATTATGCGTGATTTAAAAGTATAATATACAAAAAAGCCACCTCTGTACGTATAGAAGTGGCTTTATATTGATGTTAATATCTATCTAGAATTGTTCTGTTTCTGTCGAACCTTCCATAGCAGTAGTAGAGGACTTGCCTCGCTGAACCGTGCTTTGTACATAATCAAAATATTGAGTGCCGACAAAGGTCTGATGCTTAATTGCCTTAAACCCGTCTGCTTGCAATTTAAACTCTCTTTCCTGTAATTCAGAATAGCCCGACATGCCTCTTTTTTTGTAGGCCATCGCCAACTCGAACATAGAGGTGTTGAGGGAATGAAACCCTGCTAAGGTAATGAACTGAAACTTATAGCCCATTTCAGCTATTTTCTCTCTAAAATTAAGCATGTCTTCATTGCTCAATTTAGCCGCCCAATTGAAAGAAGGAGAACAATTGTAAGCCAATTTTTTGCCTGGAAACTTGGCGTGCATTGCTTGCGCAAATTCTCTTGCTATCCCCAGGTCGGGGTTAGAGGTTTCCATCCAAACCAAATCAGCATAGGGTGCATAAGCCAACCCTCTATTGATACCTTGTTCTAGACCATTTTTGACAACATAAAACCCTTCTGAAGTACGTTCTCCTGTTACAAAACTATGGTCGCGCGGATCAATATCTGAAGTTAGCAAACCCGCTGCATCGGCATCTGTTCTAGCAATCAATACCGTTGGAGTACCCATTACATCTGCTGCTAAGCGGGCAGCTACTAGCTTATTAATTGCTTCAGAAGTTGGCACCAAAACTTTACCACCTAGATGCCCACATTTTTTGGCCGAAGAAAGTTGGTCTTCGAAATGAACCCCCGCTGCACCGGATTCAATCATTGCTTTCATCAGTTCGTAGGCATTAAGATTGCCCCCAAATCCAGCTTCTGCATCCGCAACAATCGGCACCAACCAATCGATATTTCCTTCCCCAGTAACAGATTGAATTTGATCTCGGCGCAACAAAGCATTGTTGATACGTCGCACAACAGAGGGAACAGAATCTGCAGGATACAAAGATTGGTCAGGATACATCTGCCCCGCCAAGTTGGCATCTGCTGCCACCTGCCATCCGCTTAGATAAATAGCATCTAAACCGGCAGTTACATCTTGAATTGCTTGGTTCCCCGTTAGGGCACCTAGACCGCAAACAAAATCTTGTGTATTTAGTTTAGACCATAGTTTTTTGGCCCCTAGTTTTGCTAGGGTGTGTTCGATTTGTACTGTACCCCTCAGTTTGACAACATCCTCGGCAGTATAAGGTCTTTCTATACCCTCCCAACGCGGGTTATTTTTCCAATCGTCTAATATAAATTGAATATTTGCTTCTTTTTCCATGTTGATTTGATTTTGGTAATTAATTTATAGGCGTTTAGTTCAGTCTTTACAAAAGTCTGTATATAAAAATCAATAATATGCTTATTGTTTCGTCTTAAAGCAAGTCGTATGCCGGTAGCGTAAGAAACTCATAAAAAGTCGGTTCTGCTATCAGCTGAGTAAACAGCTTAGTGGCTTCGTCAAAGCGACCGTTACGATAAGCTTCTTCTCCCACATATTGCTTGATTTTATCTAATTCTTGAGGAAGTAAACGGTGATAAAGTGCTAGGTCAATCTTTCGCCCATCATCTAGGGTCGATTGTTTTTGAATCCACTGCCACAATTGAGATCGAGAAATTTCGGCGGTGGCAGCATCTTCCATAAGGTTGTAAAGGGCAGCAGCACCTATCCCTCTTAGCCAGCTTTCGATGTACAAAACACCTACATTGATATTTTCACGAACGCCCGCTTCTGTGATACTATCTTTGGGCACCTCAATCAAATCCTCGGCACTGACCTCAATGTCCAAGCGTTTGTTTTTAATTTGATTCAATTCAGGCATGTATTCATCAAAAATATCCATGGCTACCTGTACCAACCCGGGGTGGGCGACCCATGTACCATCATGACCATTTTTGACCTCTCTTAATTTATCATTTCTAACTTTCTCGACGGCTTTGGCATTGGCTTCAGGATTGTTTTTTATGGGAATTTGTGCAGCCATTCCACCCATTGCATGTACCCCTCTTTTGTGACAGGTTTTGATCACCAATTTTGAATAGGCACTCATAAATGGAGTCGTCATTCCTACTTTAGCACGGTCTGGCAAAACAAAACCTTCAACATTACGGAAGCGCTTAATAAATGAGAAAATATAGTCCCATCGACCGCAATTAAGGCCTGCCGAATGGTCTTTTAGTTCGTACAATATTTCGTCGAGTTGAAAAGAAGCCAAAATTGTTTCTAGCAATACGGTCGCTTTAATCGTTTTTTGAGGTACTTCTAAAAAGTATTGTGCAAAAACAAAAACTTCATTCCAAAGCCTAGCTTCAAGATAGTGTTCTAATTTTGGTAGATAGAAATAGGGGCCGGAACCTCTTGCAATAAGATGATGGGCATTGTGAAAAAAGAACAAGCCAAAATCAACCAAGCTTGCACTCATTTTCTCACCTTTGTACAACAAATGTTTTTCATCCAAATGCCATCCTCTTGGACGCACCATTAATGTAGCGATTCGATCATTAAGTTGGTATGTCTTATCTTTTTGAGGATGTACAAACCGTATGGTTTTTCGAACTGCATCCCGTAGATTAATTTGTCCGTTAATATTGTTAGACCAAGAGGGTGCATTACTATCTTCAAAATCGGCCATAAAAACTTTGGCGCCTGAATTGAGTGCATTTATAATCATTTTTCGATCAACCGGACCGGTAATTTCTACACGCCGGTCGAGCAAATCGGGTGGCAAAGCTTCTACTTGCCAAGATGCCGAACGTATGTGCTGTGTTTCGGGCAGAAAGGTAGGCAATACGCCTTGGTCTAACTGTTGTTGGATCGTTTGTCTGTTATCGAGCAAATCAAGGCGCTTGCGATTGAATTGAAGGTGTAGCTTAACTAAAAATTGTTGGGCTTCAAGACTGAGTATTTCTTCGAAACCTTCTTGGTGAGATCCGTGTATAGAAAGACCGTCCACAAGTGCGAAACTAGAGGTGGAGTGCATAAAATGAGTTATTGGGTGCGATTACTAATAAGGTGTATTATGAGTTTTAACGGACGACTTATCAATTTGTTACAGCAAAAACAATTAGCTTCGACTAGGCGACCTACTAAACAAGTGATTATTAATATTTTATGAAAGTATTTTTTTTATAAATTAATCAAACTAAAACAAGCCTTCATCGGCCATACTCGTATAAGACATAGAAGTAATGATCAGATGATCAAGCACAGCAATGTCTAAATTTTTTCCCGCTTGTTTGATTTTTTTAGTAATTACAATATCAGCTTTACTCGGACTAGGATTGTCTGAAGGGTGGTTATGTCCAAGTATAATAGCAGACACTAATGAATTGGCCAAAACCGTTCTAAAAATTTTTTTTACGTCCACTACCGTTCCTGCAATCCCCCCAACACTGATTATTTTTTTATCAATGACTCGATTGGCCTGATTCAACATTAATACCACAAATTCTTCATGAGGCAAATCCATCAAATCTGCTTTTAAAACATCATAGGCATCTGAGCTTTGTGTAATCTGTGGTTTGACTCTAAGGGGCTTAGAGACCCTCCTTAAGCTTAATTCCAATGCAGCAGCAATACTAATCGCTTTTGCAGGACCAATACCTCTGTATTGTTGTAGTTCCTTAATACTTAATTTAGCCACTTGATTAAGATTTTGATTATTTGTCATTAATAAGCGTCGTGCTAAGTCTACAGCAGATTCTTCATGACTACCTGTACCAATGATAATTCCCAATAATTCAGCATCGGATAAATGTTTTCTACCCCGCATTTCCATTTTTTCTCTTGGTCTTTCTTCGACCGCCCATAATTTTATCGATTTTACTTTGCGCTGATTCAGATATTTCATAGTTTGTTTTCTAGCCATATTTAACAATTAAGCTCTATTTAATGGAGTGATATAAAAGATTCTTATTTTTCTTGGTCTAAACTTAAATTGGTATTTTTGACAGATCGTTAAGCGTAAACGGAGCTTTGTTTACGACACCTCCTTGGATTTTGTTCTAATTCAGACACCTAAACATCAACAAGTCCAAAGCAGGAAAAACAAACAAACAACTGACTATCAGTTACTATACAGCTGTTAATATATTTTTAAATTTTGTTCGTCCAATTGAACAGTTATTGAAATTATGAAATCAATCTCAATACTATACATCTTGCTTAGTCTTAGCTTTCCCTTGATGGCACAAGACACGCTTTATGTTCAGGCGTCGCCCGCTGCTGGATTTTTCGATGATGCCACCACCGTTAAGATTCAAGCAAACAAATCTACAGCAGCTATTTATTATACTACCGACGGAACAAGACCTACTAGTTATTCCAAACGCTACCGTAATTATATTTCGATAGATTCGACCGCTGTACTTAGGGCAGTCGCTTACTTAAACGGCAAAAAAAGCCGTATTCTGACCGGTAGTTATTTTATAAAAGACAGCATTAGTTTACCCGTTGTATCTGTTTCTATACAACCTGAAGTATTGTTCGACCCTTACAAAGGCGTGTTTCTAAGAGGGCCGAACGCCTCCCCAAAATTTCCATTTAATGGCGCCAATTTTTATAGTAGAAAAGAGTTCCCCGCACAGGTCGAAATATTTGAAACAGATAAAACTTCGGTTTACAATAGTGCTATCGGTTTCAAAATTTTTGGGGGTATGAGTCGTATTTTTCCTCAAAAATCTTTTTCGCTTTACGCTAGCAACTCTAGGTATGGCAACAAATATATCCGTCATCGTATCTTTCCCGAAAAGAAACAAAAAAAATACAAGCGACTTGTGATGCGTAATTCGGGAAGTGATTTTGGCGAAACTCATTTTCGAGATGCCTTGATTACAAGCATCGGAAAAGAAATGGGGCTCGAAGTACAAGCCTATCGTCCTGCCGTAGTTTTTATAAACGGTACTTATTGGGGTATCTACAACTTCCGGGAAAAGTTGACGCGACATTATATCTCCGAAAACTTTCAATTACACAAAGATAGCCTAAACCTTATTGAACATCGTAAAAGCATACAAGCTGGCAGCAGAAAAAGTTATGATGCCATGCAACGGTTTATGCGAGACAACCCCCTCAGCGCCCAAGAGAACTACGACTATATCGCCACTCAAATGGACATCGATAATTTTATGGAATACCAAATTATTCAGATCTACATAGACAATCAGGATGCTGGAGGTAACATAAAGTTTTGGCGGCCGATGAAGGAAGGGGGCCGATGGAGATGGATTCTGTTTGATACTGATTTTGGTCTAGGTCATTATGGCCGCTACGGATTTAAAAATAATTCTTTAGCGTTTCACACCCGACCCGATGGTCCTGCTTGGCCTAATCCTCCTTGGAGTACCTTCAATTTGAGGTCATTGCTCAAAAACAAAGGATTTCAAGCAAAATTTGTTTCTAGATTTCTAGATAGGATTAATTCAACCCTAGACTCTTCGACTATTGTTCCAAAAATAGATGCTATGGCGGCTATCATTTTACCCGAATTACCGCGTCATTGGGAACGATGGAACTTGACCTCTAAGCGCTGGCAAAAAGAAGTAGACCGTATGAAAGAATACAGTCGTAAAAGACCTTCTTTTATGCGCGAGTTTCTTCATGAAATGTTCCCTCAATTTGGGCAGGATGTTGCATTCACGCTGAAGGTAGACAGTAATGGTCTTGTGCTTTTGAACAATGTAATTGAAGTAGACAGTCAGTTTCAGGGAGTATATTTTCAAGAATTACCCATAAGTTTAAGGGCGCAACCTTTTATTGGGACGACTTTTTCTCATTGGGAACTGAACGGAGAAAAAATCGAAGGCAAATCTCTAGATTTGCCTTTGGAATCGAAGACTGTAACCCTAAAAGCAATATTTATAAAGAAAGAACACCCCAAAACAAGGCAGGTAATCATAAACGAAATCAGCTTGAATGATAGTTTGTCGGGTGATTGGATAGAATTATACAACGATGCCGACGAGGCCGTAGACTTAAAGAACTGGACACTTCGAAATGCAGGGCACAAAATATTTAGGTTCCCATCTGTTCAAATCCCTGCTAAGGGGTACTTAGTGGTTGCTAAAGATATCGATAAGTTTGAATACCACTTCCCAAGTTGTCAACATTATATAGATGGTCTGTTATTTGGCTTTGGCAGCAAAAAAGAACAGCTAATGGTATTTGACCCAGAAGATAACCCTGTAGATAGCGTGACCTACAACTGGATGCTCGACTCAACTAGCTTTTACCCGATGACTATTGCACTTAAAGATCATACGCTAGATAACAGCCAATTAGAAAACTGGCGTAAACACAGGCGTTCAGGTTCTCCGGCCTCCATCAATCCAGACTATTTGAACATCAAAAAAGAACGTGAATGGCATCAGTTTCTGCGATATGTGCAAGCAAGTGCTGTTACAACCGCTATTTTTGTAGTTATAGTTTTTTCTTATGTTGGAATTCGCAAGAAACTAAAAAAACGATAAGCCTCTTAACGAAAGCTTAAAAAGCGCTTGCAACTGTTAATTTATCTTAATTCTGAGGCCACAAGGAACTAGTTTTTGAGACGTATTGTAATAAATTACTGAACATTATTTTAAAACATTTTTTGTTTTTGATGTTGATATCAAAGCGAAAAAATAAAAATTTTTAATTATGTCTAGTAAGTATCAAACTATGAATACCCAGGCCTTTTCAACTCTTTCTTGGATTTCATTTATCATTTCTTTTGCAGGAATGATTATTGGCCTGATTTATTTACCCATGGATATTTATCAAAAAGCATTTTTCGGAATGACTTTCTTATTTAGTATTTCCTCGGCTTTTGTTTTGGCCAAAGTAGTCCGTGACAAACAAGAAACAGCAGACTACCTCAAAAAAATTGAAAATGCAAAAACTGAAAAAATGATTAGCCAGTATATTGGTTCGGAAAATGAATAATATACAACTATTTTTGAGACTACTCATATAAAAAAAGTCGCCCACAGGGCGACTTTTTTGGTTTTAGGACTCAGTCATCTATTAAAAACGGGCTAGGTATTCAGGACATTGACTAAGGAATTATTTGTTTGGTTTAGTCTTGTATTAATTAAATGACAAAGGATACTTTTTTGTTACCTCTTGAACATTTTATTAAAAAAATAGCTTGCTTAAACTTCAAAAATATCGGTTTAAATTAACATATACAGAAGGTTTATAATTTAATAAATTTACGCCGCATACTTGCCGATACATTAGAACATTCTATAATATAACAACCATTGTGCCACTCCGTCAAATTTAAGGTTAAACTAGTACCATCTGTTTCGTTAAATGTATTTTGATACACCAAATGCCCTGACAAAGCATAAATCTTGACGGTAAATAGTTCTAAGCGCTGCTTAAAATCAATCGTGATGTATTCGCTTGCCGGCGAGGGATACAGCGCAAAAAAGTTGTCTGTTGCTTTGATAGATCTAAATGACTGAATAGAAGAATAATTTACCAGCCCATCTACATCGACTTGCTGCAAACGATAATACCATTGACCAGCAGGTAGATGATCATCTTTATACTGATATACAGAGGGCTTATTTTTAGCTTCTACAGTCGCAACTGAATAAAAGTCAATTCCGTCACTACTTCTTTCAATATAAAAGAGAACATTTTCCTTTTCTTTTTTGGTTTGCCATTCTATCAAAGCACCATTATGTGTCGCCCTTACATCGATATATGCATAGGATACGGGCATATTAATAGGTTCGGTATCTACTTCGCCGTCTAATGCGGCACAGACCCAATCGGTATTTCCAATTTTAAATTCAATTTGGTGGTTGCCATTAACTCCTAGCGTAGCTGCTTGAGAGGTTCGCCAACAATCACCACTTCCACCATTGACAAAATTACCTGCATAGGTGATATCGTCATACTTTATATCGTCTAATATTACGGGGGCCTCATTATTGTTCCAGCAAACTTGCAATCCATTGCCTACGCCAAGCGAAGCTATAGAAGAAGGACATTGCCCCAAAACCAATACACAAGGCAGTAGCAGCAGACTTGTAGTTATATATTTTCTCATGTTACATCTTTTAATAATAAATTAAGATGTAAGAACTTGTTCAATAAGTTTACCAGACTGTTAATCAGTAACTTATTTTTTCGTTTTTGGAGACATTTATTGACTTTTGATAAGAAAACACACTAAAAATACGCTAATTCCTTCTATCTTACTATTTACACAATTTGGTAATGTCGAGCAATTTGAGCCGCAAGTTTTGCATTGTTATACACCAATTCTATATTGGAATCAAGGCTTTGCCCTTTCGTCAATTCTTTGACCTTTCCTAATAAAAAAGGCGTACTTTCTTTTCCTTTAATCCCTTTTTGTTCCCCTATTTCAATAGCTTGTGCAATCACATGCATCATCCAATCATAATCCAATTGTTTATCGGCAGGAACAGGATTAGCCACCACAACGCCTCCCTTTAGATTCATCGTCCATTTGGTTTTCAAAAAATGTGCTATTTCTTTTGGGGAATCAAGTTGGTAATCGACTGCATGGCCACTTTTACGCGTGTAAAAAGCAGGTAACTCCATAGTTTGATAGCCTATTAAAGGGACACCAAAGGTTTCAAGATACTCAAGAGTCAAGGGTAAATCAAGAATAGCTTTGATTCCTGCACATACAACCGCTACATCCGTATTGGCCAATTCTTGTAAATCAGCTGAAATATCAAAACTGCTGCTAGCCCCACGGTGCACTCCTCCTATACCTCCTGTTGCAAAAACCCTGATACCTGCCATTGCGGCAGCAATCATAGTAGAGGCAACGGTCGTAGCGCCATCTTTTTGCTGACTAATAAGATAAGGGATATCACGGCGACTCGCTTTGGCTATTTGACGGCCTTGTTGACTTAGATATTCTATTTCTTCGGCACGAAGCCCTACTTTAAAACGCCCTTGAATAATAGCAATTGTTGCCGGTGTCGCACCCTCATCTCTCACAATTTGCTCTACATGCAAAGCGGTATCCCTATTTTGAGGATAAGGCATACCATGAGAAATAATCGTAGACTCCAACGCTACTACTCCTTGTTTTTGGTCTATCGCCTTTTGAACTTCTGGATGTATATCAATGAGTGAATTCATAAATCAATGCCCTTTGTATTCTTGCAAAACCATGCAGTTAAATGAAATTATTTTAGTATTTTGATGCTAATATACTTAAAACTAAAGTGCCATTAAACATCTCTTGCATGAAAAAATTTAATGCTATTTTCAAAGAGGCTTCCCCGGTTATCGCCATGATTCATTTAGATGCCTTGCCGGGCACGCCTGCCTATCAAAACAATTGGCAGTCTATCGCCGATAAAGCCCTATTAGAACTCGAAATTTATCAAAAAGCTGGAGTCGATGCCATTATCATCGAAAACATGCACGACTTGCCCTATCTAAACAAAGACATAGGCCCCGAAATTATTGCATGTATGACTGTAGTAGCTCAGCAAATCAGCCATCAATGTTCATTACCGATAGGCATTCAAATTTTATCCTCGGCCAACCAAGCGGCCTTAGCCGTTGCTAAAGCAGCCCAACTTCAATTTATTCGTTCTGAAGGTTTTGTTTTTGGTCACCTTGCCGACGAGGGTTGGATTAATTCAGATGCTGGTCATTTGTTACGGTACCGAAAATCAATTGACGCAGACCACATTGCGGTATTTACCGACATCAAAAAGAAGCACAGTGCCCATGCCATGACAGCAGATATAGATATTGTTGAAACCGCCAAGGCCGCCAGTTATTTTTTGAGCGATGGTTTGATTATAACCGGCATGTCAACGGGAAAAGAAGCCCCTATCGATGCAATACATGCAATTAAGCAAGAATGTACAAGTCCAGTTATAGTAGGTTCAGGCCTTACCTATGACAACCTTCCGCACTACCTCGACAAGGCCGATGCACTTATTGTGGGTTCTTATTTTAAAGTAGGGGGCTACTGGGCCAATGCACTTAGCTATGACCGAACCGCTGCCTTCATGGAAAAAGCAAGAAAATTGCGTTCTTAATCAGCCAAGGGGATTTTTTCACTGTATTCTGGTATTTTTTGCAAAAATAAAGCCCGTAATTGATGCAACAAACTACCTGTTTTAGGTCTATTTATGCTGCGTCCATCTATTAGGGTAAGGGGCGTTAATTCCCCCATTGTTCCTGTACAAAAAACTTCATCTGCTCCATAAAATTCCGTTAGCGATAAGTTGCGCTCTACAATTTCTATTCGATTTTCTTTGGCTATTTCTATGATCAAGCCACGCGTAATACCGTGCAAACAAGCGTCGGCATGAGGCGTATATAATACCCCGTTTTTAACCATAAATAAATTCGTCCCATTCAATTCTGCGACAAAGCCATTGGCATCTAGCATAAGTGCTGCATCCACCCCGGCCACATTCGCCTGAATCTTGGCCAAAATATTATTGAGTAAATTATTGTGATGAATCTTTGAATCCAAGTGCTTCGGAGCGTTCCGTTGAATATGTGCGGTAATAACACTAATACCGTTTTTATTATCGTAAACTAGAGGCTTCCATTCGGCTAAAACAATCAAACAGGAACCCATTTGATTGAGCCGTGGATCCATTCCAGAGGTTATTTTTTCTCCTCTAGTAAGTGTAAGGCGTATGTGCACATCGTCGAACATCTGATTGGCTTTCAGTGTCTGAAAAATAGCTTGTTTAATTTGTTGCTTGTCAGGAATATCCGTAAAAGCCAAGGTTTTGGCCGAAGTGTGTAGGCGATCTAAATGCCTATCTAAGCAAAATATCCCACCTTGGTATACCCGAAGGCCTTCCCAAACTGCATCTCCACCCTGTACAACACTATCAAAGACAGATACTTTAGCAGCTTCCCTAGGGTACAAACGGTCTTTTACATAAATTTGAATGTCTTTATTTTTTGGTTGAAATGATTGTAACATTTGAATTGGTTTTAAAGTGATTTAATTAGGCCTTGATAGCATATTGATATAAGCTTTCGTAATAAGGTTTTAGCTGTTGATAGATTGCTTGAAGTGAAGGGGGGAGTTGTATTTGAGTCTTTTTAAAAGGTTTAAATCCAGTTGATTTGTGTACGTTATTGTACCAATACTTAGCCCAAACTCCATCTTCGGGTCTTGGACCTGCTTCCCAAGACAGCATTGATTCCATCCAAGGAATCGCACAAGCCTTACACAACTGCTGCAAGACCTTGGCCGGATTTTTCAATAATTCACTGGAGTCTAAAACAATTGGTCGTTTGTTCTTGGCCGACAATTGCTGAAACAATTCAAATTGCAAGGCTGTCCCAAGTTCTCGGGCAGTGGGCCGTTCGGCAACTTTAGCATAAGAATGTAAAATCAATTTAGGGTCTCTTATATAGATAATATTGGTTAATTGCCCCAAAAAACGCGTATCAAAGGCCGTCATGTGGGCGGTCATATTTTTGATAAACAATACCTTTTTAGTTAGCTTTCCGTTACATAATTTTTCGGCAATTACTTCTGCCTCATCTGTCAAAGAGGCTAGTACGTCGTCAATACCCGGGTGATGCACCTCAACATGGCGTAAATAATGCCCATAAAAAGGTTCGTCTATAACTTGCGTATCGTTTCTTTGTGCAAAAGAATACATCAATGCCGTAGAAAGATTACGGGGACTTGATAGAAGATTAATTCTTTCTGTTTTCATTTATTGAATAGATATTCAGTATTATAGAAATGTAAAATATTGACAATTATAATGATTATTATCTTTTGTTATAAAAAAAGTACTTAATTTGGTGTTTAAATGGGATTATTATTTAATCCCAAACTCGTTAAAAGTATTTTTATTACAAAACTGAATTAAGATATGAGTTCAAATCATTCTAGTTCTCAAACACAAGGGCAAGCTATTTTACGCTACAAAGCCGATTACCGTACTTTTGTATTTATTATTGCCTATTTCCTGATTTCTTACGGAGGCTTTATCTGCTACTACTTGTACCCCGAAATGCGTACAATTGGCATCATGTTACCTTGGTTTGTGCTCACTTGTTTGTCTTCTTTTTCTTGCGCTATTATTGTACACAATACCATTCACTCCCCTATTTTCTACGACAAGACGCACAACAAACTATTTCAATTTGTGCTTAGTTTGGCATATGGCTATTCGGTAAGTGCCTATGTGCCTGGCCATAATTTTAGCCACCACAAAGAGACGCAATCTGCCAAAGATAATATGCGTACTTCAAAAGCCCGATTCAAGTGGCACTTCCTCAATCAGCTACTGTTCTTTTTTATTGTTACGCCAGATTTGCTAAAAGCTGAAAAGAAGTTTGTTGCCAAAATGAAAACAGACAAAAAAGAATGGTTTAACCAATGGAAAGCTGAAATGATTTTGGTGCATTCTATTCGAATTGGAATTCTTTTTGTAAACCTCCCGGCTGCACTCATTTTTATCTGGATCCCACATATTTACGCTGCTTGGGGTGTCGTCGGCACTAATCTATGGCAGCATGATGGTTGTGACAACAATGACAAATACAATCATTCGCGTACCTTCAAAGGTTCGTTGCTCAATTACTTTTTGTTCAACAATGGCTATCACGGCGCTCATCACGACCGTCCAAGTATGCATTGGAGTTTATTACCTGCTTACCACGAAAAGTACATTGCCCCGCATATACATCCCAATCTCAACCAAGAAAGCATGCTTATTTACATGCTTAAAGCCTACATTTATCCAGGCAAACGCGTCAATTATGACGGTTCTACCTACGTACTTGAAGACCCTATTAAAGACGAAGATTGGGTATCCGAACTATATGTCAACGACAATGCACATCAGTACGATTTTGGTGCCGAAAACAACACTATTGACGATATACTACAAACTACGAATTCCAAAACAAGTTGATTTAACTAAAAAGGTCCATTATCAAGATAGGGCATGCTTTATATTTAGCTCTAATTTATTGAAGATGTAGACACCGGGTTCAGAATAGTAGGATTATTAACAAAAGGGTTGCATGTCGATTCTGAAGTACACAAAAGCCTGCTTCATGCGCAATACTATTACCCTTGTATATTGTTGATCGAGGCATTGTATTAAAATAATCCTTTCTTTTGCATCTTGGTCTCTTGCCTACTGATTGGCAAACGGTTTAAATCACGAACTGCGCTTGTCCTTGTGTTGACTAAACTTCAGTCCCTAACAATTCGCGAGCATTTTCTTTCGCTATCTCGGATGGAGGATTCCCACTCAACATTTTGGCTATTTCCAAAATACGTTCGTCGGTAGATAATTGCCGCACTTCCGTATAGGTTTGATTCCCTTCTACTTTTTTGCTAACATAGTAATGCAAATTAGCTTTAGCAGCTATTTGTGGTGAATGCGTAATGGAAATCACCTGATGTTTGGCCGATAAAGATTGCAAAATAAGCCCCATTTGTAAAGCAACCTCTCCCGAAACTCCCGTATCGATTTCGTCAAATATTAGGGTAGGTAATGGAATCGCATCCGCTACCATTGATTTGATACAAAGGGCCAATCGTGACATTTCCCCTCCGGATGCCAAAGATTTGATTGGGCCAGGCGTGGTACCTTTGTTGGCTGCAAACAAAAACCGTAATTGATCAATACCCTTAGGGCCAATTTCGTTGGTAGGAATAATTTCTACCTCTAAGCGTGCGTGCTGCATGGATAATTTGGAAAGTAAAAGCTGCACCTGTTTCTGAAAGTCAGCCCGTACTTTTTGGCGTCTTTGCGACAATTGCAAGCCTTTTTTGATAAGGGCTTGTTTTTGGAGGTCTATCGAAGCAGCAAGCGTTTCTATTGTACCTGAAAGATCTTCGAATCCTGACAAACGGGTTTCAATTTCGTCGCGCAACTCAAGCAGGGCCAAATCATTTGGTACATGGTATTTGTTGAGTAATTGATAAAGGGTACTTAGGCGCTCATTAATTTCCGCCAAACGACTCGTATCATGTGCTGTTTGTTCGGCTATCGCCATAAACTCATGACCAATTTCTTGTAATTCCAACATCATAGAATCAAACTGTTCTATCAATTCGGCTAAACGAGGATGGTAGTCAATCAAAGCAGTAATCTGATTAGACCAATCCAACATTTGTGTGCAAATAGCTTGTTCATCTTCGTTGATATGCAGGGCAGCACCTCCTAGTATTCTCTTTATTTCCTCCGCATTTTCCAAACGTTTTTGTTCCGACTCAAGACTTTGTATTTCAGCGGGTTGAACAGCAGCTTCGTTGAGTTCATTCAGTTGATACTGAAGAAAATCAATTTCTTTGCTAGCTTCTTTACTTTGCCCTACCAAGGCCTTCCACTTTTTTTGATCCGACTCGTAAACTTTATAGGCTTTTGAATAGGCTTTTAAGAGTTTTTTGTTGTTAGCAACTGCATCAATAACTTTTAATTGAAATGCAGCTTGATGTACATCGAGAGTATCAAATTGTTGGTGAAGGTCGATGAGTTGACTGCTAAAAGCCTTTAGCGTCGATAATAAAACTGGAGTATCATTGATAAATGCCCTCGACTTGCCCGAGGGAGTAATTTCACGTCGTACGAGGGTTTGGGATTCATAATCTAAATCGTTGAGGTCAAAAAAATCGTTTAATTCGTAAGAAGATACTTCAAAAACGGCCTCAATAACACATTTTTTATCTTTCTTGTACAAGGACTTACTATCAGCACGCTGCCCCATTATTAAACTCAAGGCCCCCAACATAATAGATTTTCCAGCACCAGTTTCGCCGGTTATAATCGTTAGATTTTTAGAAAAATTGATTTCAAGGGCGTTGATTAATGCGTAGTTTTTTATGGATAAGGAACGAATCATTAAAGTGGTCTAATACGAAAAGATTGAAAAATAAGCCTGAGAATCTCGATATTCCAAGCTGTTGAAAAACAAAAATACGAAATTGCCGCTAAATTGATTCAAATAGTAGTGATAAATCCGAAAGAATACCCTAAGATTTGAAGGCTATTTTATGTGCGTTTATAAATAAACGCTGCTGCCCAGGGCTACTCCAAAAAAAAACGTCGGCTGATGACAGCCGACGATTTTAATCGTGTTT
>CAJQQM010000258.1 GCA_905480485.1 uncultured Aureispira sp. | reverse complement strand
TATCAAGAAGCTAAAGTTTCTGAATTGAAGTACAAAAAAGCAGCTAACATGTATGTGATGAGAAGAGTTAAGTTCAAGAAAGTTCAAGACTTTAACGAAGCTGAGTTTACTAAATGTAAATAATGATACGTTGCTTCAAATAAGCACTACGTAAAAAAGGGTCTGACATTTATATTGTCAGACCCTTTTTTGTTGGCCTATAGCTGCTAAACAAACTTGAGTTTGGGTCACTTATTACAAATAGCAAAAAAGTCCTTCTTAATACAAGAAGGACTTTTTATATGCGTAGATTCCAATAAGAATTTGATTAGCGGTCTTGCGGCTTTTTACAGCAGGCCGGTAGTTTGTTGTATACAGAAGATTTTGCTTTGGTGTCGTCTGCGTCATAACCTGCTTGATTGATAATTTTATTTATGGCTACCAAATTGGTTTTGCCTTTAAGATATTGTACAGTAATAAGCTGGTTTTGTAGGTCTACAGTAATGTTTTTTAGACCGTTTAGTTGGTATAATTTGTCGGATATTTTTTGACGGCACATGCCACACTGTACACTGCTTTTTATGGTGTTGGTAAGCAAAATAGACTGGGTAGAACCCTCTTGATGACCGCCATCTTTTTTGCAGCAAGCCGGCAAATTGTTGTAAGCAACTGAATTTGATGGTTGACTATCCGCATCATAGCCACTAGCGACAATCGCCTTTTTAACTGCATCAACATTCGTTTTGTTTTTGTTGTAGACAACCTCTATCAATTGTGTAGTCAAATCCACGTTGACTTCATCGACACCCTCTACAGCTTTTAGTGCATTGTTGATAGTGCTTTCACACATACCGCATTGCACAGATGATTGAATTATAACTCTAATTTGCTTGTCAAAATCAATGGTTTTATTGCTTTTTTGAGAAGCTACATCTATGGCTGTACTGCTGCAACTACTTTGAGGTGGGAAGCGGTCTTTGCCCTTAAAGGTATATTTGACGCCTGCATATACCTGTACACCGAAAACAGGTGCGAAAATCGATGCAGCATCAAAGTTGGCATATTCAACAGTAGTACTTTGTGCAAAAGGGTCTTGAAAACCCAGAATAGGTTGTTCTTGTGTATAGTTAGTAAGATTTTCTGCACCTATGTATACCTCCCATCCTCCTTTAAATGATTTATTGATGTGGGCATTTAGCAGTACATAGGTGGGTGAATACTCGCTTTGAAGGCGGTAAGTTGGTAAATCGGTACCATAGGGTGGATGTAGGTGCGGAAGTCGTTGTGGCCCTACAATATTCATTGTAACATTAAACTCCCAGTCTTTTTTGGGAGTAGTATAATTTAGATGCACCAATCCACGATGTCTAGGCATCAAAGGCATGTCGTGAAGCACATTGCCAAAGGTCATCCATACATCATTAAATTTATAGGCAATTCGGGCCTCTAATCCTTTTACAATATCTTGTGTATAGCTTAGCAAAAAACTATTAGCATAAGAACGACCTTTTAAATTGTAAAATTGAATACTTGTATAAGTGGGGTCAGAATCAATGTCAGCCAATAATTGATTTTCAAAATCTGTTCGATATAAGTCTATGCTTAAGTTACCACCTAGCTTAGGCGATATTTTAAAGTTCCAGGTAAAATTTAGTCCATAATTCCAGGCTACCTCGGGCAAAATTGTCTCCATAACGACAAAATTACGGTAGCTTGGCATGTATTTTAGATTTTCTATAAATAAATTAGGATTGCGTACACCTCTGCCCGCAGAAGCACGCAGCACCATATCGCTGTTAAAATTATATTTAAGATTAAGCCTTGGGGAAGGGTAAATTCTGGTAAATTGTTGCGTATGAATCAAATCACCCCTTAGCCCTAATATAAGACCAAACTCAGTACCTTTGGCCTCATTAAATTTCTTGGTGAAATCATATTCTGCATAAATTGAGGCATTGTGTTCTGTACGGTCGTTGTTAATATCTGAAAACTGTTCTTCGAAATCAATCAAATCGTAGGTTAGTCCTGTGGTAAGATTATTGTTTTTATTGAATAGTGTAGTTTGAAAAATTAGATTTGTATACAGCCTCTTTTGAAGTGCGTTGTATAATCTACTGCCAAAAACGGATTGATGTTGATGTAAATTTCCATCAAAAACAAGGGCCAGGCTTTGACCGGGGTTAGAAAATCCAAAATACCCTAGTTTGCCAAAAACACCAATACGTCGAATTTCACTACTAACTTGATAAAGACGAGCAGCAGTACTATCAAATACTGCTTCATATAGAGTATTTGTTTGTCCTCCGTAGCGGCTATCCCATATACCGTGGATATTAAATTCAAAATGTAGATTGTCGGTTTTGTACATCCAACGAGACAGGACATTCGCCTGTTTTTTCTTGGGGATGTCCAAAAATGAATCTTTATTATTGTCAAACTCCGAACCATAATAATTTCCGTGAACTAATAATCCCGTACTCCATTCTTTGTTTAATCGATAGTTAAGCTGAAGATTTAATTCTAGGCGCCCAGTATAATTACCGAAAAAATTAACAAAAAGTAGTGGGGCTTTGTATGGTTTTATTAACTCGGTATTAATTTGACCGGTAATACCTTGGACACCGTTTTTGACGGAACTTGCACCTTTGGAAATTTGTATACCTGAAATAAATGTACCCGGAATATATTCCAAGCCATAAGCCCTTCCCATTCTATTAAAAGCAGGGCGGTTTTCAATCATCATTTGAGTATAAGTGCCCCTCAGGCCAAGCATTTCAATTTCTTTAGCACCAGTTACTGCATCTGAAAAACTTACATTGACAGTAGCATTATTTTCAAAACTTTCTGACAGGTTGCAACAAGCTGCGCGGCGCAACTCTGCCTCGCCAATCGTTTCGACATTCAAGGGGTTTAGGGTGGAGGTAAAATTAGCTCTATTTCGTGTTTCAACAACCACCCCTTCAAGGGTAGCATTTTCTTGTACCAATAACTTAAGTAGATTTTCTGCAGGAAGAATTTCAACCTCTACTTTTTGGTAACCAACATAACTTATTTCTAAGATATGAGGATTAATTGTATCGATTCGTTCAATAGTGAACCAACCTTCCAAATCAGTTGCGGTACCAATCTTGCTGTTTTTCCAGCTAACGGTAGCCCCAATTAGAGGTTCGTCTTCTTCGTTGACCACTAATGCAGAAAATAAAGGACCGTTTTCTTGCGCGTTAATTTGTCCGAAGGGGAATCCTGTCAACAGTAGTGTACTAATTACAACAAAGCTGTAGGTTCTTATCTGTAGTTGCCTCAGCGAGCTACTAAATTGATTTAAAAACATAGTATTAAATTTTAAATGTTAGGGATAAATGTTAAAGGGTAAACATGAGTTTACCTTGGTTAACATGATACTAACATCTAAAAACCTGATATTTAATCAGTATATCTTTGCCAGTTAATTTTGGAGGTGCTTTATTGGCTGTGTTAGGTAGGAATTGTGGTGGTTGTATAGAATAATTGTATGCCGAGAAATACTGAAGAGGGATATCTGTGTGGAGCAATACAGTTGATAGTTCAAATTCGTAGGAAGGATTTGACAGCTGAATATCAGACACAAAATATTCGAAATTTGAATCACAGCATCCTTTCAATTGTTTCCCAAGTGCATCTTGACTAGGATGGTTTTTTTTACAACACTTATTTTTATGAAGTTGATGGACTGATTTTTTTGTCTTGTGACAGCAATCTTTGTCGAAATTGAGCGATAGGAAAGCTAAGCTTGATTGGCCAGTACATTGACACACAACAGTAGTTAAACCTATTCCTGTAGTAGAAATAAGGATTATAAATGCCAAAAAAAGGGCAATTTGTCTATGATTACTTTGCTTCATACAATACAAATATAAACTAATTGAAGTTCCAAAGCAAATTTTGTCGGTTTTAAGATGCCTTAAAGCAGTTGAATCCAATCTAATAAAACCTTTTTCTGACCCCTTTCAGAGGCAGTATGATAATACCAGCCCGCCCCTAAATCTAAGTGGGTGCCTTGGTCTAGAATATAAAGTGTACTAGATGTAGGATGGGTTCGTTTCATTTTTTGATAGAAAGATTGAGCGTTTGCAAGGCCACAAAGACCGTCTTTATTTCCGTGAATACAAAGTAGTTTAAAATGATCAGATGTATCTACGTAGTTGATAGGGTTGGCTTTCTGAAAAAAGGAACCCTCTTTAGGACCGGCATAACTTTGCAGTGCAGCATTAGAAGAAACTAGGTCAAGATTGAGTACACCTGCTAAACTGAAAAAACCTTTCAAACGTTCTCTAGAATAATCGATAGAATCCCAACGCGGCTTATCAAATGCCAATAAAGCGGCTAGATTTGCTCCTGCAGATACTCCACCAATAATTAAATTTTGTTTTTGTTGATGAAGGCTATCTAAGTAGTTTAAACTTGTCTGTAGTGCACTGCTTATATCCTGATTGATATGAGGGTAAGAATATTGTGGTGTTAGGCGATATGCTGGTAAAACTATGGTGTATCCGAGGTTCGATAGTAGTTTGGCTAAATAGTGGTGCTGATGAGGTCCACCAATACGCCAGCCTCCGCCGTGAATAAAGAATACGATCTTATTTCTTGCTTTTATTTGTTTGCTCGGATGTATAATATGGCAATACTGATTGCTGTGGTTACCATATACAATACGCTCATGTTTTATTTGACCTAAGTCATGGTTTAACATCCAAAAGTGCCTGGGTAGCCTCAATATTTCATGCAAGGAGGTTCCTGAGGGAGTGAATAGAAGTAAACTATTCCAAAAAATAAAAAAACTGGCAATGCAAGCGAGAAGCAGATTTAAGAACTGCTTTGAAACGGATTGTTTTTTGTGTAGTTTGTATAAACGAGCAAATAGAATCAAACCTACTAAACTACAGGTAGAAATCAAAATAAAAAATAGATCATAAATCATAATAAACGGAGCTTTATAGCCTTCGGGGATTATTTTTCTTGTAGATCAATGATTTGGCGTGCAAAAAGTAAACGTGGTTTCCAATATTTGGAATTGGTTACATTATCGACAACTATTCCGCGACTCGAACTACTGTGTATCATATAGAGACCTTCGCTGTTGTTTTTGTACACCATGCCTACGTGTTGAATCTTTCCATTTCGTCCGTTTCTCCCAAAAAATAATAAATCTCCCGCCATAGCTTTTGAGAGCGTTACTTCTTTGCCTTGTTTTGATTGATAGGCAGAACTACCCGAAAGTTTTATCTTGTATTTTGAGCATACGTAATATGTAAATCCCGAGCAATCAAAGCCTTTAGGGTCTTTGCCAGCATATTTGTATTGAATGCCTTTGTATTTTTCAGCCTCTTTGATCAAGCTTTTTCTTAGGCTAAATACACTTTTATTTTTCTTTTTAAAATTAGAACTTGTTAGATTTTGATTGGATGAACATGCGCTTAGTAAAAGGCAAGACAATGCAGCGAAAAGTAGTAGTTTAGGATTTAAAATAGACATAGTGTATTCGTTTTTTTTATTTGGCACGGTTGATGTATTATAGTAAGTAAGTTTTTATTAGGTTAGTTAAAAGGGTTATTATACATTGCAAAGTCTCGTTTTGCATTGTAAAAGCGATTCGGAATTGCCTCTCCGAATCGCTTTATCTTTTTTATCAGTACGTATAGCTTTGAGAATTGTTACAAACCTACACCTTACCGTATTAATCTCTTTTTGTTTGTAAGTAGTACACTATTAATAGTATTATTCCATCTATTTAATTCTTTTGTCCTGTTTTAGAAATCAATTTGTACCAAGGTTCAATGATCTTCTAGATGTTGATTCAGCTATCATTTGATGCTACGCTTCACAAAGCACCTAAAATAAACGCTTTTAATAGCAAATGTTTTTATTGTGTAGAGTGTTAATAATGAGTAGCAAGTTCAAATTTGGCTAAAAAAAAAGGAATTGATTCGAGATAAATCAATTCCTTCTATTATGATTTTGACTTGTCTACCAAACAGGACATCCGTAGCGTCTGCTACCACCCATATTTTCGGTATCTAGGTAAAAACTAAAACGAACAGTTACGGTATAATAAGCGTCGTTATCTTTTGGATCACCTCGTTGAGCACCCGGTGCCGTTACGATGGAGTTGACGCCACCCGAGTCAAGTTCACCCGAACGTCTAGCCATAGATTTAGCGATAATTGATTCGCCAGGTCCTAGCTGATCAAAAACACTTTCATCCAGTACATAATCAGTTGATACATCATCGATATAGTCTGTGAACGTCATTCTGTGGTTAACTTCAAGGCATAAGGCCCAAGAATCATTATACATCCATTTTACCCCAAACCCCATAGGGATATTCAACTGAACCAATTGATACTCTGCACGGCCATCAACTAATCCTTGTCCTTCGGTGCGCAGGGGTTTTAATTCAACCCATGATCCATTATAGAGTCCTTTAGGTTGGTATGCAAAAAATCCAACACCAATAAATCCATAAGGAGAAATGACACTGTAGTTTTTGTATCCTCCACCCAACTCAAAATTGTAAGGGATTATCTCGGCAGCAACTTGCATTTCGAAAACATCAGACTTGAAGTTTAAGTTTCTGTAATAGCGGTACCATGCAGCATCAGGGATAAATTCGCGCGGCGTAGAACCACTAAAACCCCCAGTATTATTGGCAAGCCGATCATCGCCATGTAGTTGCAAATAGCTCATGTCAGCACGTAGAGCAAAATGTCCACCTATGTTGTAGCGACCAAAAATCCCAAAAGTAGGTCTTACTGATGAAATATCTGTATCAATGATAAACCCTTTTCCTATTCCAGGTTGCCCACCTAAATCACCTAAAAACTGAGAGGTGCCAACTTGAATACCAATTTCAAGTGGGTATGCAGGTCTGTATCCATTCTGTGAGAATCCTATCGTCGTGCCAAGTAGGGCTAAGCACCATGTTAGTAATGTCCTTTGCATTTTTAACTACTGTGTAATGTTAAGTAAATAGCTTTATTTTAATGGAGCTTTTGTCTATACGTTTTATAAACGAAAAAGCACTATGTTTTATTATTTAACAACTTGGTTTTTTATACTTTTCTATGGGTTACTAAAGAATGAAGTTAT
>CAJQQM010000257.1 GCA_905480485.1 uncultured Aureispira sp. | reverse complement strand
TACTTGTAGTACATCAATATTGACAAGCAGACTATCAGCACAATCAAATTCGTTCATGGCTAATAATTGAATCTGAACACTACTATCAGCCACAACTAGTATAGAATCTGTACCTTGTCCGGCAGCTACAGCGGAAGTAGGTGTCCAACTGTAAGAAGTGGAATTGCTGTAATTAAAAAAGATATTGGACGATTGTAGATAAATTGAATCACCCCGACAACGGATTTGATCAGTAAGGGTGGGAGTCAGCTGAACACCTGTTAAAGGAACATATACATCTCTAAAAAAAGTATCCTGACAAGGAGTACCTATACCTGCTATCAAAGAAACCTGATAGGTTCCTGAATCTGGGAAGGTAAAGATAGGATTGGTAGCCGTACCAAACCCTAAGGAATCAAACTTCCAAGTAAATAAATTATTGATAGGATTTGTGATCGAATTGTTATTGAAATTAACGGTAAAATCTGTATTGCATTCAGGGATACTATAGTCAAAAGCAGGTAGTACTTCTATAGGTCGAACCGTAACTGCAACATTATCCTGACAGCCAAAACTATTTACGACCGTAACATAGTACCGTGTTTCTTGATTAAAAGAAACCATAATAGAATCCGTTCCCTGGCCGGAGAGGATGACTGAATCAGGAGCCCATATATAGCTAGTCGAATCAGCATAGCCTGCAAATGCATCGCTTACATACAACTGAAAAGTATCGCCTAAACAAGCTGCAAGGGAATTAAATCCATTAATAGGGGTGATAAAGACATCTAAAGACATAGAAGCTTCCACTGCTCGAATATCAAGATCAATGAGCATCGAAAAGGTATCTTTACAAGGGCTACCTACTCCCGCTATGAGGGTTACCGTATATTGCCCCGTATCGGGAAACGTAAACTTAGGTGAAAACTCAGTAGAAGTAGCCAAGGTGTCGAAAAGCCATAAATACCCACCCGATACTATTGAGCTATTGTTGACAAATAAGACTTCTAAATCTTTGTTACAAGGAGGAATAATTGTATCAAAGGCAGCAGTGGATTTGGGTTCGCAGGTACCCACTATATGTTGAAACCCCCTTCTTGTGGTCGATATAAGTACGCCGTTGCGGTATTCTTTCAGGCATATACCAACCAGAAACACTCCAAGATTTTGAGGAGTCCCTGTTAAAAGGCCCGTTTGTGGGTCTATAGCCAAAGGGTCGGACCCTCCCAACATATTATTGGTACTGTAAGGGTTGGCCCAAAAAATCGTATTGTAGGGAGGATCACTCGGTGGCACCGGAACTGGATTGAAAGTTGACCCCCCATTAAAAGGAGTACACAATTCATATACAATAGAATCACCATCTATATCCGTAGCAGCATGATCAAAGGCAATTGGAACTCCAGAACATAAATAAACTCTTGGAAAATCATTGAACAATGCAGAACTATTACATAAGCCCAAGGCTGCCGGGGAAATGTATGTCCAATAGGTGGCACCTGCATCGCTCGGATTGACTATATTAACTATATCAAAATTGCGACAACATCGTTGGTAGGCAATGATGTAACCATTTGGGTTGGGTGCTAATGTTATGGTATCGGTATAGGTAGTGGTATGTATACAAGCTGAAGAATTTACAATTAAACAGGAATCGGGCAAGAAAATATCTAAGGTATCATTAACCGCACTATTCAGCAAAACTTGACGTTGAAATAGTATAGAATTAGATTGACCATCAAACACCCCTATCGTGGCAGGATTATCAAACCAGGGAACTCCAGTATCACAGTCCCTAAAAACAACAAGAGATATTTCGTATTCGTTGTTGCCTAAACAACGATAATTCATTTCGCCTCCCACAATATGTGTTGCTGAACTAAGAAAAGGCAACCCAATAATTAAGCAGTAAATTAAAACAGCCAAAAAGAATTTAGGATGCATTTGAAAGCTTTTCATAGTGGTAAATTTTGTAGGTACTTGTTATCTCAATAGTGTAATATTTCCTTTCAAAAAAAGTGAACCTCCCTCCTCGCAAAGACATTGCATGTAATAGCCATATACATCCGGCGCCAAACTTTGACCTTTGAAAGTACCATCCCAACCAATCGTCTGGTCGTTGGTTTCAAATACTTTTTGTCCCCAACGGTTGTACACTACGAAGGTCATTTCAGTGATATTGTTTCCGTTTACCAACAGTAAATCGTTGTGACCGTCATTGTCTGGTGAAAAAGCAGAAGGGACAAAAACAACAGGATTTTCGCAAACAGGGTCTTTTATATACACCCTAACAGAATCATCAAGGGTACAATATTGATTGCTGACCGAAACATAATAAGTTGTAGGTATCCTCGGGCTTGCTACAGGATTGTTAATCGTAAAGGCTGACAAGGTAGTATCTAGCTGCCACAAGTAAGAGTAATCTATAAAATAGCTAGCATTTAATTGCGAAGTCTGCCCAACAAAAATAGAATCAGGTGTTGCCTCTACCAAAAATGATGGTGTCAAATCACTAACGTTGACGCTAGCATAGGCCGTATCTTTACAGCCAAAATTATTAAGTCCTATGACCATAAAATCCATATCAGCGTTAGCAAAAGCGGTGATAGAATCTGTCCCTTGTCCCACAATTATATTTGCTGAAGGCGACCAAGAATAATCGACTATTGAATTGTAGGCCGCCAACTGATTAAATGCCATCAAACCGACCGTATCTCCTCGGCAAACAATCAGACTATCAGAGGCCGATATAGCCGCACCATCCAAATAGACGGAAATAATTTTTTCAAGGGTGTCGGGACATAAGGTACCCAAGCCTGCACTTAGTCGTATTGTATAGGTTCCTGTATCCGGGAATGTAAAACTTGGATGCACTTGGCTTGAACTAGCAAGACCATCAAAGTCCCACAAGAACGAAACAGAAGTATCAATACTTAAATTATCAAACAATAGTGTGAGTGAAGTATTGCAAGCTTGAAATAGGGTATCGAATGCTGCATTTATTTGCAAAACATCTAATGGAGTAATTATCGTATCGGTACAGCCATTTGCATTTACAGCATCGATCGTGAAGAACAAAGAGTTGTTGGCAAGGACAAGTATCGTATCACTACCTTGACCCGATATTATAGCATCAGATGGACTCCAATTATAACTGACGATATTGGTGTAATTACTCAAAACATTCGTAACGGACAGGGCGACGGTATCGCCGAAACAAGCAGATTGAGGTCCGGTCCATTGAATAGAAGCCCCATCCAAAGGAATGTAAATTTGTTGTACTAGTGTATCTTGGCAGGAAGCAGCCGAACCAGCAATAAGGGTAATTGAATAGCTACCTGAATCCGGAAAAGAATGGGTAGGGTTATTAGCGGTAGAAGTACCCGTTCCATCAAAATCCCAGAAATAAACATTGTTGTTAGTAGTACTAGTGTTTTGAAAAGGTACATCCAAACTTGTGTTGCAACTAAAACTAGGGCTATCAAAAGCAGCTTCAACCAATTCTATATCTATTTGGGTTGTGACGGTCGTTTCGCAACCGTAATTATTGGTGGCTGTTAAATTTATAGTGACTATATTATTAGCTTGAACTTGAATTGTATTCGTACCTAAGCCTGAAATAATATTATTGGTGGGTTGCCAATTCCAGGAAGTAATTGTATTGTATGCTGCCAAGTTATTAACGGCTGTGATGTCGACCGTATCGCCAATACAAGCTATGCTGTTTGGGACAGAGATATTTACTGCATCTAGTAATACATTGACTGCCCGCACAAAAGTATCGGTGCAAGGAGTACCTACACCGGCTACTAATTGTACCAAATAAACACCCGTATCAGGGTAGGTATGTAAGGGATTGGTCGCCGTAACGGGATTAGAACCATCGCCAAAATCCCAGCTAAAATCCAAATTAGACGGAGCGCTAAGGTTGAGGTGTTGAACCGTTAAGAAGCGATTGCAGACAGGTATATCGTCGTTAAAAAAAGCATCTACTAATTTGTCACAAACCCCAACAGAATATTGAAAATCTCTTTTGGTTGTACCTATCAAAACTCCATTTCTATATTCCTTTGCACAAATTCCAACCACAAAAGTACCGATATTTCCAGGTACACCAGATAAAAAGCCGGTTTGAGGGTCTATCGAAAAAGGAACAGGTCCTCCAAGCATATTGTTGACACTGTATGGAAAAATCCATGTGACATCTGTGTAAGGTGGTGATGAAGGCTGAAAAGGTATTGGGTCGATTACACTTGCCCCTGTGTAGGGTGCACACAATTCATAGGCTATAGAGTCTCCGTCAGGATCGAAAGCCGAATTATCGTAATTAATAGGCGATCCGGCACAGATAAAAAAGGGTGGCCATTCTCTAAATCTTGGACTGCTATTACAGACCACTAAAGCGTCTTGAGTTATTTTTACATCGTAGGTAGCCCCCGTGTTACCAGGATTATTAATATTTACAATTATGTTGTTTCTGCAACATCTTTGATACGCTAAATGGTATCCTCCCTGACGAAAAGGCAGCGTTATTTGTTTGCGATAGGTAGTTGTGTGTATACATACATCCGGTGGAATAACATAACAAGGATTGTTTAGTGCTAAATCAAGGGTGTCATCGTTTTGTAGAAAAAAGGATTCTGTCCATAAATAAGCACCGCCTGCACCAAAAACCCCTACCGAAGCAGGGTCATCAAAATAAGCACCAGGATTGCCATTTTCACAGTCTCTAAAAATAGTTAGGACAATTTCAAATTGATTATTACCCAAACAATTGTAAGTCATTTCTCCGCCCACGATATGGCTTGCAGTCAGTTGAAAATGCATACTAAACAAAAAGAAAACGAAAAAGAACAGTTTACTATCGGATCGATTCATGTCAGGATAATATAAAGATCAAAAAAGCAAAAGAGCAAATGCTCCTCTAAACGATGCTTGATAACAAAACGAAGATTAAAGCCATCTTGTTGACTGCGATGCTTAAAATTAAGGATATTAATTAATAATACATTTATTTTGTCAAATTCCTTTAAGAAATTAACAAAACAGCATTTGTGGCTAGGGTGTCCGTTAGCGCGCGAAGATAGGAACTGTGTCTATAGATATAAACGTTGTTTAAATGCATATAGTTTGCGAGCGGTATGTTAAGGTGCGCATTTCGGTTTAAAAATAGGCTTCAGCTTACAAAAAATATTATTAAATACCCATCTTAAAAGGTTATTTGTATCTTTGTTTATCTGCATAACAACCACCAACTTTGTTATCTACATGAACCAAGACAGCATACAAGATTCTATCAAGCAATTAGCAGCAAACAAGCAGAAACTGCAGTTTGGCGTTTTTGATGGTTTGATAAATAATACTTCGACTCAACAATGGGATCAATCCAATCAATTGCTGAGCCCAAGACGTTGGCATCGTAAAAGTTGGATTTTTGTAGGCGCCTATCATCCCTCTATTTATGTGGGCTTTGCTATTGTTGATGCTGGTTTTTTGGCTAAAGCATTTTGTTATGTATATTTCCCTTCTACCGGCAAATTAATCGAACATGGAATAGACCGGCCCTTTGCTTTTTCTAAGGATTTTGAAGCAAACTTCAACGATTCTTGGAAACTCGGTAATTACCGAATCAACAACAGCAATGAGCAATTGAGTTTTAGTTATGCAAGCAAAAAATTTAGTCTTTCAATAAAAGGTAAAAACACCAAGCAGGGACTCAGTTTTATTTGCCCCTCGATTGGAACAAAACGCCCCTTTCATTTTACGTACAAAAATCAATTAATCTCCTTTGATATACGCTGTGAAATCAATGGAAAAAAGCTGCAATTCAAAACGATTCCGGGCAGCATTGATTTTTCAAAAGGATACCCACCAAAGCATACGCAATGGAACTGGACTTCTTTTATGGGGCAACTCGAAGATGGAACGCCCTTAGGAATTAATGTTGTGGACGGTTTCAACAATAATATGGAAAATGTTGTTTGGTTGGGGACTGAACGTATTTTAATTGGGCCCGTTTGTTATCAATATAAGCAACCTTTGGAACATTCATTGTGGAAGGTGGACGCATTGGACGGAAACTTAAGCCTATCGATGCAAGGTATCGGAAACAGGAAAGAACATATTAACTTGCGATTTTTAAAATCGAAATTTGTCCAAGTTTTTGGCAGCATACAGGGTCGTATTCGCTACCAAGGTAATTGGAAGAAATTTTCAGGTCAGGGTGTTATGGAAGAACATGAAGCAATTTGGTAATTAAAAAATAAATACATGAAACGTGTAGTAGTTGGCCTTTCGGGGGGTGTCGATTCTAGTGTATCCGCCTATTTATTACAACAAGATGGCTATGAGGTAATTGGTCTTTTTATGCGTAACTGGCACGACGAATCAGTTATTTTGGATAGTGAATGCCCTTGGGTAGAAGACAGCAATGATGCACTTTTGGTTGCACAAAGTCTAGGCATACCCTTTCAAACAATCGATTTAAGCCTAGCCTACAAGGAACGTATTGTCGACTATATGTTTGCAGAATATCAAGCTGGACGGACGCCTAATCCTGACGTGTTGTGCAATCGAGAGATTAAATTTGATGTTTTCCTCAAAACAGCGCTCGAACTTGGTGCAGACTATGTGGCAACAGGTCATTATTGCCAAAAAAATCAAATAGAAGTGGAGGGGCAAACGTATTATCAATTAATAGCAGGTGCCGACAATAATAAAGATCAAAGTTATTTTTTGTGCCAGCTAAATCAAGCGCAACTCGCTAAAGCTCTTTTTCCTATTGGACATCTTCAAAAATCTGAAGTTCGTAGAATTGCCGCTGAACAGGGATTGGTAACGGCCGACAAAAAAGATTCTCAGGGATTATGTTTTGTTGGTAAAATAAAATTACCCGAATTTTTGCAACAACAATTAGCACCTAAAAAAGGCAAAATCATCGAAATTGCGAAAGACGCATCGATGCTTCAGTTGCAACAAGAACAGGTCGAAGCAATCGGAAGCAATAGAAATGAAGCCGCCTTAAAAATTTTAAGTCGCAAATATGCATTTGATCGATTGGATGGTGAAATAGTTGGTGAACATAATGGTGCGCACTACTTTACGATTGGCCAACGAAAAGGTCTTCAGGTAGGTGGCAAAAAAGAGCCTTTATTTGTTCTTGCAACAGACACCAACAAAAACTTGATTTTCACAGGACAAGGACAACACCCTGCATTGTATAGAAAAGGATTATTTATTCATCAGTCAGAAATGCATTGGCTACGGCCCGACAAAACTTTAGAGGTCGGTCAGAAAGCCGCTTATTTATGTAGAATTCGTTATCGTCAGCAATTAGTTCCCGCTACATTATACCAACACAAAGAAGGCTGCTATATTATTTTCGAAACAGCGCAGCGAGGAATCACTACAGGTCAATTTGCAGCTTGGTACGAAGGTACTGCTTTAATAGGCTCCGGCGTTATAAGTTAAATAAAAAAAGAGCACTGTTTAGGGCAGTGCTCTTTTTTGTTTAGCTGGAAAGGTGCAGTTAAAGCGGACGTTTAACCATTGTTTTATTTTTGCGTAATTGTATGCTTATAAATTGATTGGCGGGCATATTCAATCGCTTGGCATCCATTTTTTCAAACTTAGTAGAAGTTTGGAGACTTGCTATAGGAAATTCTCGTTGATTTACTTTGTAAACACCGACCATACGGTGTAGAATATCAGCCATAATATCTACATATTCTTGAGCAGCAGTATTCGCAATAGAACTAGGTTCTTCTTGATCGAGATTTAGGACGGTATGGCAAGTAAGATCAAATGCAAGTTCTTGACGTTTTAATTTGTCTTGAATGTCTTTTGGTAAGTTCGACCACCAATATTGTAGGGAACGGATATTATCGTTTGAAACTTCGCTGTTGCGCAAGAAAAAATCTGCTTTAAAACGATGCAACTTGACCGGCACTTTTTTGACTAAACGAATATTGGTCGCGTGATGATCATCAAAGTTATTGAATGAATCAACCGCTTGTACCAATGTAGTACTGACTTTGTATTTCATATCCGTATTGGCACCAATAATTAATTCAAGTGCTTCGCCGGTAGTTTCAATTATAGAATCAGCCAAAACTGGGTTGACTTTGTTTTGGTCAGCAGTTCGTATATTAGATACTAGCTCAATATCAATAACGTTTGATTTAATTTGTGATTGCACAGGCTGAGGCAAGCTATCCCACCATGTTTCAAGTTGTTGTACTTTAGGAGGATTGTCGTCAGCTGTTTCGATACGTAATGCATGTTCTTCGATGGCAACCGTAATTGTGGTCTCATCGTCAATACGCTTATTTAGCGGCATTTCATCTTCTAAGGCAGACATAACCGGTGCAAAGTCATTGGTATAAACAACGTCTCTGAAGTCAGTATCTGTCGAACAGCTTTGCAACAAAAGCAGGCTGAACAGAAAAAACGTAATGTAAACTAAAAAAATATTTCTCATAGTATGAGATTTGTGTTAGTGTATACTTAGTAAACGCACAAAAGAATTAAAAAGTATGATTTGGCAGCATTCCTAAATGTTAAGAATTAATAAAAATTGAAGCACCGCACTACAATACTAACCAAAATACATCAAAAATGTTGCCAAAGCTTCTATTTTTTTAACAAAACATTAAGAGCAGCAGCAGGTTGTATCAATTTACCAGTCAGTTCGTCTTCATTAGTTGATTTTCCACTAGCTTTCAAAATGCGATAAGCTTCCTTAGTATCCAATTCTGGACGTATTGATTTCATCAAACCCAATAAACCCGCAACGTAGGGTGTGGCCATAGAGGTACCGTTATAAAATGCATATTTGTTAGCGGGAATACTAGAGTATATCTGAACACCTGGCGCAGCAATTCCCATTTTGACATTAGAAACATAATTTGAAAAAGAAGCTTTTTTAATTTGATTATCAATGGCAGATACCGTAATTACTCCATCTACAGAAGCCGGAACCTTTCGGGCGGCATCGGTATTCTCGTTGCCGGCGGCAACAACAACAATAGCTCCTTTATTTTGTGCATATTTGACGGCTTGACGATAGGCACGTCGGGCTTTGCCCGTTGCCGGACCTCCTAAAGACATTGACAAAACATCAGCACCATTATCAACTGCTAACAGCATACCTTCGATAATTTTCTTTTGGGTCGTACTGCCAAATTTTCCGAAAACTTTAACCGATGTCACTGTTACAAAAGCTTGATTCGGGGCAAAAGATGCGATCCCAATGCGATTATTCGAAACAGCAGCAGCTATACCTGCACAATGCGTACCGTGCCCCTGTTCATCTATATTATGACGCGCCCCAACCGATTCAAAATTCCCTTTGATATCTTCATGATATCCATCAACCCCTGTATCGATAATGGCAATTTTTGCTTTCTTTTTGGGTTTAATTTTTTCTTTTTCAAGCCTAGCATAGAGGGATTCTACCTGCATCGCCTCAAAACCCCATAATTTACCTATTTCCGGATCATTAGCATAAGCATTTTGTGTTCCATCCATTGCTGGCGATTCTTCTGATTCAAAAGGGTCCAATTTTATTATTTCATTCACTTCTACATGATCAACCAACTGATGGTTCTCTAAAGATTTTAGTAGCGAAGGGTAATTAATTAGTTGATCTTTGGGAATATCCACTAGATAATAGTCGTCCAAATCGGTATTATCCGTTTCTTTAGGAAAGAATGCTGGTTTTAACTTAAGCTGATATTGATTGATTAAGGATTGTAGTTCTGTGGGTACATGCCCCTCTTTCAATTCTAATAATAATTCGTTATCGGGATTTGCAGCCTGAAGATTTTGGTCTAGTACTGCCGAAAAATACGGTATTTTAAAGTCATTTTGCCCAACAAAAATCCCACAAACAAAGAGTGTCATAAGCGGTAAAAAAACAAACTTATTGGCACTAAAAGTATTCAGGAAAAAGCCACCAAAAAATAAAAATAAAAGCTGTGTAGTAAATTCT
>CAJQQM010000256.1 GCA_905480485.1 uncultured Aureispira sp. | reverse complement strand
AACTACTAAATTATCTCAAATTATTGTATGGATAACATCCAAAAAAAATAAAACGAGCATCAACAATACTTAATTAACTAATAATCGCAAAAAATTGTTTTATAGATACCGCTAAAATAAACGTTTATTCCTAAAAATCGTTCTATCGTTTGCCCATTCTAAAAAATAGCGAAATTAAAGCCAACTTTAAGGAGTGGTTAAATGATTTTGATGTTGCTACATCAAAATAATTAGTACTTGCCCCATTTAGCATAAAAATCTGTTTTAAACTAAATAACCTCATATTAGGATGGCTGAATGATAATCAAAGAAGCGCGCAAAGTTATTCGGAACAAGACTATAATATAACTCCAAAATTAGCTTATTATTGATTTACATCAGTCTACCAAATACTTTAACAAATACACAAGACTATACTAATCAGGAGGTTAGATTCAATTCACGCCTGCGCGTGAAGCATACATTTGAATTTTCACGCCTACAAGAAAAGGCTTATCTGCATTAAAAGGTATACTTTAAAAATAGTACATATTATCCTTCGGGAAAATCGCCACATTATATTCATTCATTCACTTCAAAACAACGGTATGATACGAACATTTATAAGCAGCTTATACACTTTTAACAGAACGTTCCACTTTTATTCAAACAGTTTCATTTTATGGGCTGTCGTTGTCTTTTGTCTAATAATCCCAAAAGTGCAATCGCAGGACACAAACGGAGACGGTACTATAAGTATTTTGGTATTAGGTACCACGGTATCTATACAAAATAACTACGAAGCATTTTCGCCCTACCCTGTAGCCACGGCACTCGATAGTATTTTAAGTACAGACCCTTCTATAACTGAAAACATTGAAGTAGTCGCTGAAGATTTGTACCGTTTTAAAGCGGTCAGTACCGGTATAGCGGGAATGTTTACGGCCAATCGTAATTACTACTGTCATTCTTTATTGCAATATTATTATTGGCCCGATAGCAACAATACACGCATCAACAACCTGAGTGGTCATAATGGTAGGGATTGGGATTATGTAATTATTGCCGCTGACCCTTACATAATATCGAATATACCTGGTTATTTCGCACTAGGAGTTCATAAAATTGCCAAAAAAGTAGCAGAAGGAGACGCAATTCCATTGTTATTGACGCAGTGGCTGCCTGACAGTAATCAAATAGCCCATTTTGAGGAATTTAGTTATCGAACAGCTGACGGTTCTAACCATCCAATCGAAGTGATTCCTGCAGGTTTAGCTTGGAACGATTTACCGAGTCACAAAAAAGATAGTTCCCTTACACATCCAAGTCCTAACGGCGCCTACACGGCTGCTGCATCTGTTTATGCGCATATCTACCAACAAAGTGCTTCTGCTTCTAGTTATGTATACGATGATACGATTGCAAATATTGCGTTTACTACTTGTACACAACAATCAAATCAAACACATTATTCAGGGCCAATAAGCTTTATGTCTCCCTACAAAAGTTGTGCAATTTCAGCGACTAATCTAGTCTATAATCACGGAGGTACGAGTACTGAAAATGGAATTTTAAATGGCTTACAGTGGGTCGTTAATCAAGCACAAAAGACTTTACAGTATGCCACCGCAGCACCTATTCACTTTAACTATGGCCGTTCTAGTATGGGCAGCACACATCTTTACCAGATAGATTCTACCCGATTCGATTATTCGTTTGGCTATCCCTTGCAAGATGACAGAAGTACGGGCTATTTAACCATGCTGTATGGTTTAGACAAAAGGAGAAATACTTCTGATGTTGAAACGGACCTAGGGACCGTACGACAAATGCTTAATATGGGGCAACTACCTTATGCACGCAATGTTCCTTTGCGTACGCTAGCCGCACAAATGATGGAGAACATTCCCGGAGTATCTTTGTACAGCGACAATTGGCATATGAGTAATGATTTTAATATTGCTATTGCCTCATTTATGTATACTACTCTAAGCGAAGATTGTGCCTTAGCGGCAGTCAGTCCACCGAGTGATTCGGTTGCTTGGCGTACTTGGATGGCCCATAAAATTGGCTATGAAACCGCTTGGACTTTGATGCATCTTGAAGCAAATAACCCTTGCTTCAGCCCGAACACTTCCTTAGTAGAACAACATCCTGCCCAAAGTCCTGTTTTTGAAGCTCAATTGTACCCAAATCCTACACAAGGAACTACAAAGCTTTTCCTAAATAAGCCCTATACTACCCTCACTGTTCGTATACATGATATTTTGGGTAATTTACTTTTAACAAAAAACTACCAAAACCAACAATATATTGATATCAATTTAAATCAAGCAGCCGGCTTGTATCTTTTGAGTATCGACAATGGGCAAAAACATGAAATTTTACAATTAATCAAACAATAGCAATTTTTTTTTTAAAAAGGTAAATATTTTATAAATAGCGTAAAATTAAGGGCTTAAAGTGCAAACTTGATGTTTTATTTAAATTTTATTTAAATAAATACGACGCAAAAGGCCCAAAAATTTGTTTTGTTAAATAAAAATATTTACATTTGAGCTTTATTTATTATTAAAACACAATTTATGAATACTGGCACAGTAAAATTCTTCAATGAATCAAAAGGATATGGATTTATTACTCCTGAAAATGGATCTAAAGATATATTTGTTCATGTAAATGGACTAGTTGATGACATTCGTGAAGGAGACAAAGTTACTTATGAAACTGAAGAAGGCCGTAAAGGTCTAAACGCAGTAAATGTTGAAGTTGTCTAAACTTTACGCATATAAGTTATTTAAAAGCCTACCACTAAGTGGTAGGCTTTTTTTTTGTTTATTTTGTAGATGGTAGAATATTAGGTTTAAATCTTCTTCACGAATTTCCTTTTATTTATCATTTTAAACCCATTCAAAACTTTTTAAAGGCCATTTAAATTAGGTAATTATTTCTGTAGAACATCAATATTTTTACTTATTTGATTCTTAAATTTTTAATGCCTGCGAAAGCCATTACTTAGACAAACACTAACATTAGAAGCAGATAAACTATATCGTGGCTTTTTAATTATACAGATAGAAAGTTAACATCAACAGATGACTTTGGAGTTGCTGATAGAATAATTAATCATCAGCAAGGCATTAGGGTTTATTATACTGAATTTAATGGATGCATGTATATGTAGGCTAAGAACGGTAGTGCTGCATAAATTTAACTGGATTTTTGTTGAAACTCAGCTAATAATTCACCAAAATTATCCGTCGTATTGTATTTTTTCCAATCCTTTGCAATAGGGGCATGCCGCATATGTAAAGGGATTCCGAAGGCATCAATTAATGATAGTGCATCTGGAGCTATTTTTTTGCAGAGTGCTGTTTTAGCATCTCTCAACTTAAGGGCAGCCGATTTGGACAAAATTCCTTCCGTTATAAAAGTGGCTAAATCTCGTTGAATCAATTCAAGGGCCGCTAGGTTATATAGGTCCTTAAGCACCGGCTTTAGTGTTGTGTCGCAGTGAACAAGCGCATTTAAATTAGTTTCGACAACTACCCTATCGGCATAAGCTTGGGCCAACCCTTGCACCTCGTCTGAGGCGTTAAACATCCAAGTGTCAAATAAAGATTGCCCGTTCTGTTTAGATGTTTTAAGCGTCATCGCAAGGGTAGCCAAACGTTTTGATTCTAGTAATTTAAGTAGATTAAGCAGCTGATTTAAGTTATAAAAATCAATGGAATTGCTTTTATTAACAAATCGAGTGACCGAATCAGGTAGATAAGAAGAAAGTACGGTTCGGCCAATATCCTTTTTGTTGGCTCTTCCTAATAATTCTTTGGCAATTTTTTGCATTAAGACTCGGTTATCTCCCTCGGCCGTAATACCGGCATGCCCGCCCACAATTCCTTCTCCAAATCGATTAACGGCCAAAAAGCCTTGCCCACCACAACGTTCCCTACAAGTGGTTGCTGTATTTTCGGAATGCCAGGATATTTGAGTCTTCATGACACAGCACAGCAGTAAAAGTTCGAGTTTTTGATCTTTAGTTTGGTTAGAGGCAGCAAAGCTATCTTTGGTATAGTTAAGAGCTGTATTATAGCTGTATGTTAATGCTAATAAAGGTAATAGAGCATTTTGCTGTAATTGATATTCCATAATTGGCGTATCACTTTTGCCTGTTGGGCCTACAGTTAATCTAGAGGATGCATAACGTATAGCGGTATCCAAAGAAACTTTAGTACTTCCGAGGGTCATCGATGCAATACACAAGCGACCACTAAGCAATTGATCTGCTAAACTCAAAAAACGACCTCGTTTACTTTTGATATCGCAATGATAGCTACCATTAGCTTTCATTTTGGCGGTTGCATCTAACATATTATCCAAAGGAATACGTACCTGATTAAAGCCAATACTAGCATTATCGACACCATTGACCCCTATTTTGTAGCCCATATCCCAAACGGATACTCCGGGTAAGATTGTTCCATTTTGATCGCGTATAGGCACCAAAAACCCATGAATCCCTTCATCTTGTTCCTGATTGATGAGTCGAGCAAAGACCACTACATAGTGCGCATGCACTGCACCGTTGGTTATCCAATATTTGCGGGCGGTAACCGAAGGTGTGTGCATCACAAATTCTTGTTCTTTTGGATCATATGTGGCCGTAGTTTCCATTTCTACAGCATTATTGCCGTAACCCAACTCGGTCAGTCCAAAACAGCCTACTGCCTCCAAACTATCGATTTTTTGCAACAAAAGGTCGTGGTGTTTTTGGGTACCTAATTTGAGTACAGTTCCGCCAAACAAATTGAATTGTACCGTCATTTTGGTCGCCACTGAACCGTCCATCATACCCACCGCTTCGTGTACCGAAAAAATACGATGTGGGTTGTTTTTGAAGTCTAGTACCGAAATAAGTTGATGTTGACAAATTTGTTGTAAGCGTTCTAAGGCCAAGGCCCTTTCCTCTTCTAGTGAAATATTGAACCGCGGTGTAAACAAAGGATCTTTAAATAGAACTTTTAGTTCGGCTCGAGTGGTTTGATTGTCATGTTCTAGAAAATGCTGTAATAAATCACCGTTGAAGGACATAATAATTGGGTTTGATGACTGCTGACCTATCGGTTTACAAAAGATCAACTATTTGAATGATTTTGGTAAGAACCAATATACAAAAAAACTATCTTTTTTAAACAAAAAATTTAATCATCGAACCAGAATAGATTGATTTGACAATTTAAATCTATATTTATATATAAATTCATCGCTTTGGAACATAATTGCATCCTTTAAATAGATTACAGAATGCCGAGTATCCGTTATTATCTATTCCGTACCATCCTGAAACTAAAAGGGATTAAATCCATTTTTTCTACCGTCCCCATCCCCTATCAAAAACTGAGAAAGGATGACGTATACCATGCTCCTAAATTTTTGTCCCAAAAAAATAATCTACAGACCTTTGAAATAGCTAATTCTAAGGTTACAGTCCTTAGTCGAAAAGTGGCGGTTAACAATGACTATTTGTTGATTTATTGCCCTGGGGGTGCTTTTGTTTCCGGCCCTTCTATGCTTGCCTGGCTAAATTTAGACAAAATTATTGCTGCTGCATCTTGTACGGCTTGGATGGTCAATTACCCTAAGGCACCCGAATTTTCGATAGATTCAATCAATCAATCAATGGACGCTTTGTATCAAAAAGCAAGCCTTCAGTACAAGGCTCAAAATATTATTTTGATGGGTGATTCAGCCGGCGGTAATTTGATCATTAGCCTAGTTCAACGATTGTTAACAGCTAATGCTGACATACCACGACAAATTATTGCCATTAGCCCCTTGGTAGATTGTTCTTTATCTCAAGCGGCTTGTCATACAATAAACGCCAAAGACCCTATGCTTTCTGTACAAGGGGTACTTTCTGCAAATACACTCTGCGCAGCTTCGATTCCTCTAAATGACCCACAAATTAGTCCGCTGTTTGGTTCTTTCAAAGGCTTTCCGTCGGTGCAATTATTTGTTGCTGAAAACGACATTTTAAGCCCAGGTATTGAGTTAATGATCTTAAAAATGCAAGCGCAAAACACCACGCTAGACATTATTAGGGGGGAATCAATGCCGCATGTTTGGCCCGTACTCTTTTTTTTCAAGGAGGCAAAACTTGGTCTGAAAGCAATTATAGATAAGGTTTGTACCATCACCAAACAATAATATACAACAAAGCCGAAGGGAATTTCATTCCCTTCGGCCAATATCTGTAACGAAAGATAGGACAATTAAGAAAACCTTAAGTATGACAGGCAACAGAAATCATGGTGCAAAAGGCTAGTTTTCTTTAAAATACAACTAAAACTTCTGTATAATTAAAACTAAAAAGTAGGCCAAATCGCTGCTTTGAAGGCTAAAAATCTTGCTAATAAGTATAATTTAAACTTATTTATAACGTATTAATGAACTTGAAACCACCTTTTTTAATTCAAAAAATTATGCTTCAATATCTTCTCTTTTTTCTCTTTGTGTTCGCGCATACATCAAAAGCACAAAACATAGACAGTTTAGCTAGGCAATTATTGTCACAATATCCTAATAACACCGAGATTTCGTTGGCTTATTACAACAAAGGTCAGTTACATTTATTCGGTTACAATAAAGTGGATACTGGAATACATCAATTAAATAATGCAACATCGGTATTCGAAATAGGCTCCCTCAGTAAAGTGTTTACCGGCTACTTATTGGCCGAGGCTATTGACAACAAAAAATTAAAATTTAATGCGAACATCAATCATTATATACCCGTAAAATTCAAAAACAAAGCAAAAATTAGTTTTGTACAATTGGCTAATCATTGTTCAGGTTTGCCAAAATTACCCAATAATATTTTTGCTCAATTTGTAGAACATCCCAACAATCCTTATCAAAGCTACAGTAAAAATGACCTGCATGATTATCTTAAATACGATGCTGCCTTAAAAAATATAGGCCAATTTCAATATTCAAATTTAGGGGCCGCAC
>CAJQQM010000255.1 GCA_905480485.1 uncultured Aureispira sp. | reverse complement strand
TTAATAATCATTTTCAAACAAAAAATTACAAAACCATGCGAAAAGGTAGTATTTCTGTAGAAACGGAAAATATATTTCCTATAATCAAACAATTTCTTTATTCAGATCAAGAAATTTTTCTCCGTGAGTTGATAGCCAATGCCACCGATGCAACCAGTAAATTATTAACTTTAGCCCGCAGAGGTGAAGTAAACGAAGAGGTAACAGACACGCGCATTCGAGTCAAAATTGATGAAGAAGCCAAAACACTTACGATTTCGGACAGAGGTATTGGTATGACCGAAGAAGAAGTTTTAAAATACTTAAACCAGGTAGCCTTTTCTTCGGCTAAAGAATTTGTTGAGAAATACAAAGACGATGCTAGTATTATCGGCCACTTCGGATTGGGTTTTTACTCCGCTTTTATGGTTGCCGACAAAGTAGAGGTTGTTACTAAATCATACAAAGAAAATTCAGTTCCTGTAAAATGGGTCTGTACAGGCAGTACAGACTATGAAATTGAAGATGCCGAAAAAGGTACCTATGGCACGGATATTATCTTGCACATCAGTGAAGAAAGTAAAGAATATTTACAAAACTACAGAATAAACGAACTGCTCGAAAAGCACTGTAAGTTCTTACCCATAGAAATTGAATTTGGAACTATCACTGAATACCTAGAGGAAGAAGTTGTAGAGGGAGAAGTAACAGAGGATGAAAATACGGCCGAAGGCGAAGCCGCTGAACCAAAAGAGAAAAAATCTATTGAGGTTCCTAAAGTTATCAATAACACCAAGCCAGCCTGGAAAAAGCAACCTAAAGATTTGACGGATGATGAATACCGTGATTTTTACAAGGAATTACATCCCACAGGTGACACGCCTTTATTTTGGGTACACCTTAACATAGACTATCCTTTCAACTTGACAGGTATACTGTATTTTCCAAAACTAGGCAACCAACTTGAGGTACAAAGAAATAAAATTCACTTGTACTCTAACCAAGTATATGTTACCGACGAAGTAAAAGAAATTGTACCTGAATTTCTAACGCTTTTACACGGTGTCATTGATTCTCCTGATATTCCATTGAATGTTTCGAGAAGTTACCTTCAAAGCGACCGTAATGTGAAGAAAATTACGGAATATATCACCCGTAAAGTAGCCGACCGTCTCGACGAGATATTCCGTAAAGAACGCGAATCTTTCGAAGAAAAATGGGAGAACATGGGCGTATTTGTAAAGTATGGCTATGTCACCGAAGAAAAATTTGCTGAAAAAGCTCAAAAGTTTGTCTTACTCGAAAATGTAGACGGTGAACGTTTTACCATCGAAGAATACCAAGAAAAAATTGGTGTCAATCAAGTAGATAAAGATGAAAAATCAGTGGTGCTTTACACCAACAACAAAGAAGAACACGATGCCTATATCAAAGGGGCCAAGGAACTGGGCTACGATGTATTGAATATGGATACCATGATTGATGTTCACTTTATTCAAGCACTCGAAAGAAAATTAGATAAAGTTAGCTTTGTAAGGGTAGATTCCGAAACCGTTGATAAACTAATTGACAAAGATGAAAAACGCGAATCTGTTCTTTCGGAAGACGACCAAAAGGAACTAGAAGAACTGTTCAAAAAATGTATTACAGAACAAGGCGCGTCCGTTAGATTAGAAGCATTACCGCCAAGTGAACTGCCTATCATCATAACGCGTCCTGAGTTTATGCGCAGAATGCAGGAAATGTCTGCCATACAAGGGATGAACATGAATATGGGAGATATGTATAATGTCGTGATTAATACGAACCATGAAGTTGTTGGTGCCATTTTACAAAACAAAGATGACGCCAAGGCCAAACACTTATTTGACTTAGCTAGATTGCACAATGGAATGCTAAAAGGAAGTGAACTAACTGACTTTATTAGTAAATCTGTGGAATTGATGAAATAATCAACGGCATAAGCCAATTGATGATGCGTTTTCTTTAACTAGGAAACGCATTTTTTTTATTTTTAGACCAAATTCAAGACAATTTTTGTAGTTTTAATTTTTTAATAATCCATTGCCCAGCTCGCATGAAAAAAACACCCATAAAAGCACTGATACCTACAGGTCTTATGATGACTGGACTCAGTACGGTGGGTGCTTATCTTTATCTTTTTACAGACCGCCAAATCTTTTGGCCGGGATTTGTATCTATGTTGTTTTTTTATGGCTTAATTTTTTTTATCGGCAGCTATATAGCTGCTCAAAAATCGAATGACCAAAACGAAACATCTGTCTTACTTGCAGGCCGTTCTATCCCTTTGTGGATTGCCGTTTTTACGATGAGTGCTACTTGGGTGGGTGGAGGCTATATTAATGGTACAGCCGAAGCTACTTATAGCAGTGGTTTGGTCTGGGTTCAAGCCCCTTGGGGCTATGCGTTGAGTCTAATTATCGGAGGCTTATTTTTTGCCAAAAAAATGCGACGATATCAATTTAAAACAATGCTTGACCCACTTGCACAACGTTACGGAACCAAGACAGCCGCCCTTTTCTTTTTGCCGGCTTTATCCGGTGAAGTTTTTTGGACAGCCGCCATTTTATCGGCATTAGGGTCTACTTTTGCTGTGGTGCTAGGGCTCGACTTTGAAAGCTCGATTGTACTATCGGCATTTATTGCTATTGCCTATACTGCACTTGGAGGCTTGTGGGCGGTAGCTTTGACAGATGTCATTCAAATGTCGTTACTTGTATTAGGTTTAAGTATCACCCTGCCTTATGCTTTAAGTTATGTTGGGGGTTGGGATATGGCCTGGTCGCTTTATAGTCAAAAACTTGGGGCAGCCGCTTCTTTGTTTCCAAGTACCGAGGCTTTGGGAAGTTATTATTGGAATTGGTGGGATTATGCCTTATTACTTGTTTTTGGAGGTATCCCATGGCAAGTCTATTTTCAGCGAGTATTATCAGCTAAAGACGAAAACACGGCAAGAAACCTATCCATTCTGGCTGGCTTTGTGTGCTTGATTGCGTCAATACCTCCAATAATGATTGGTGTAATCGGACAAGTAGCCGATTGGTCGAGTTTGGGCGGGGCCCCTGCTAACAGTTTGGAAATTTTACCTACAGTGATGCATGCTATGACCCCTCCTTGGGTGGCAACTATTGGGTTGGGTGCGGTCGCGGCAGCCGTTATGTCTTCGGCTGATTCGTCTATATTATCCGCTTCCTCTATGGCTAGTTGGAATATATACAGACCCCTTTTAAAGCCCAAAGTCAGCCCCAAAGAATTGTCTAAAGTAATAAAATCCTGCATTTGGATTATAGGAATTGCCGCCACCCTAATGGCCCTTCAAGTGCAAAGTATTTACGAACTCTGGTATTTGTGCAGCGACTTTGTATATTGTTTGCTATTTCCGGCCTTGGCTTGTGCATTATTCGACCCTAAAGCCAACCGTATAGGGGCGATTGCAGGGTTGGTTATTGCTGCTTTTTTGCGTTTTGGTGGTGGTGACAGTACCTTGGGTATTCCAACATTTTTACCCTATCCAATTCTTGACCACTCTGAAGAGTTCGTAGAAGGAGTACGCGTTGCCGTCCTTTTTCCTTTTCGTACCCTTGCAATGCTTGCAGGGTTGGTCGTTTCGATCCTTGTAGCACGTTTAAGTCAAAAAATAGCGCCTCCACAATCTTTATTCATCGTCAAATAAAATAGTATGCAACATTATAGAACTATAGTTTTAGGAGCAAGTAATAAGCCCGAACGGTATGCATGGAAAGCTGCAAAACGATTGCAAGATGCCTCCGTTGAGGTTATTGCAATTGGTAATAAAAAAGGAAGCTGCGCTGGAGTTCCAATTCAAAAAAGTTTGGAAAACCCTACAGATATACACAGCATTACCCTTTATTTAAACCCTAAAAATCAAGAAGCCTATTATAACTTTATTCTGCGCTGTCAACCTCAACGTGTTATTTTCAATCCTGGAACAGAAAATCCTGCTTTGTACCAGCTTCTTAAAAAGGAATTACCCAATTGTCAGATCGAAATTGCTTGTACGCTGGTGATGCTAAGCCTTAATAATTTTAAAAATTAGACTATATTTTTCAAAATGGCATCATTTTTTATTCTATAATTGAAAATCTATTAAAAACAAAATAAATTGCTTATATAGTAAGCTAATACGATTACCAATTCTTACAAACATCAAAAGAACAAGACTATGGCTAACATCCTTATAATTGACGACGAACCAAGTATCCGAAGTGTACTACGCGATATCCTAGAAATGGAAGGCTACGTTGTTGAAGAGGCAAAAGATGGAATTGACGCGCTTTCAAAAGTAAAGAAAACCAAATTTGATGCTGCAATATGCGATATTAAAATGCCCAAAATGGATGGAATGGAGCTCTTAGAACGCATCAACATTCTAAGCCCTGACACGCCTGTTATTATGATTTCAGGACATGGCAACATTGAAACTGCCGTAGAAGCGGTCAAAAAAGGAGCCTTTGATTATATTTCTAAACCGCCTGATTTGAATCGCTTGTTGATTACTATTCGCAACGCCCTAGACAAATCAACCTTGGTACAAGAAACAAAAGTACTGAAGAAGAAAATCAAAAAAGTAGATAAGGTTCAGACAATTATTGGGGAGGCTGAAAGCATCTCAAAAATAAAAGCTACGATCGACCGAGTGGCCCCTACCGATGCCCGTGTTTTGGTAACCGGGTCGAATGGAACGGGTAAAGAATTGGTTGCACGTTGGATTCACGAAAAAAGTGAACGCGCCAAGAATCAGATTGTCGAGGTTAATTGTGCAGCAATTCCAGCTGAATTGATAGAAAGCGAATTATTTGGACATGAAAAAGGTTCGTTTACTTCTGCTCATAAGCAACGTATCGGCAAATTTGAGCAAGCACACGGGGGTACCCTTTTCTTGGATGAGATTGGTGATATGAGCTTATCGGCCCAAGCTAAAGTACTCCGCGCCTTGCAAGAGGGTAGGATTACCCGCGTAGGAGGTGATAAAGATATTAAAGTTGATGTACGTGTTATTGCTGCTACCAACAAAGACCTACGTAAGGAAATAGCCGCTAAACGTTTTAGAGAAGATTTGTACCACCGTTTGGCGGTAATCATTATTCAAGTCCCTTCGCTTAACGAAAGAAAAGAGGATATTCCTTTGCTCGCCGATCATTTTATTGAATCGGTTTGTGCCGAATATGGTCGTCAGAAAAAAGAAATTGCCGATGATGCCATTACATTACTCAAGGAAGTAGACTGGACTGGAAACATTAGAGAACTACGCAATGTTATTGAACGGTTGATTATTTTAAGCGAGCAAACTATTACACCTTCTGATATAGAAAACTATGTTTTACCCACGATGAACAAACATCATCAGTTGGCCTCTTTGTTCGAGAAATTTGGTTCGCTTGAATCGGTTCAAGCGCATATTGTCGCCGAATACGAACAGTACAACAATAAAAAAAGCCAGGTATAATAAAAAAGGGAATCAAATGATTCCCTTTTTTATTCTAGTAGAGTTCTCCCGACAATAAGACAGCTATCAAAAACAGCAGCACAAAGCAAATCAATATCCTTTGCTTGCGTTTTTTTTGTTTAGCTTTTTGATTACGTTTTTGTTGTCGTTTTTGTTTCTCTTGCTGCAAAAAACCGGCTGATAGGTCGGCTCCTTGATGATACAAGATTTCTTTGGCTATCGACGGGTCTTTTAATTCCCAATCTTCCGGAAAAAATAAAACATCAAACAAGCCCTCTGTATCCAAGGATGTTGATAAAAATAATTTGCGAACGAGGCCAGAATCCTCTTTAAGGTTAGGATAGTTCGGAAGAAGATAGGCGACCTTTTGGTGAAAGCCAACCGGTATTTGTATAATATGACTGTTGCGTTTGAGCGCAATTTCTGCAGCGGTTGGAACAATGAGTGTATCCTGTGTGTAAATAGGCCGTTTGATTTGATAGGGCACTTCATTCTCTTGAAGCATATCGACAACATCAGTGAGTTGATGCGCTGCCAAAAAAAAGTAATCGACATAAGGATTGTCCGCTTCTATATCTAATAAATCATCTTTCATTTTGTTCAAAATTTTGTTGTAGCCATTGCTCGTAATTTTCGGCACCTAACATTGGTACTATCTTAATTTCTGGCAAGTCTTTCCCCGATTGAAACATCGATATAAGTCCGGTATGCCGCTGCTGTGCCTCGTTGTTTTGTATGGCTTGATTCAATGCTGTTTTGGTTCCCAATAATATCACTAATTTTTTGCCCCTCGTAATTCCTGTATAAACAAGGTTGCGAAACAACAATCGATGATAGGATTCGTGAATAGGCATAATAATACAAGGTGATTCACTTCCTTGATATTTATGAATAGAAACAGCGTACGCTAAATCTAGTTCTATTAAATCAGCAAATTCATATTCTACTAATTTGTTGTCATAATCAACCCATAGTAACTTATCAATCGTATCTACCTTTTTGATGTAGCCAATATCACCATTGTAGATGCCTTTATCGTAATTGTTTCGGGTTTGAATGACCTTGTCACCAAGTACAAATTTTCGGTGCCCTACGCCTGTCTCTTCGTTTAGTTTGTTGGGATTTAATTTTTGTTGAATAATTTTATTAAATTCAATGCAACCAATAGGCCCTTTATTCATCGGACAAAGCAATTGAATGTCTTTAAATTTATGAAATTTGTATGCCTTTGTCAAACGTTTGTCGATAAGCCCTATAACATGCTGCACCAAGCGTGTGTGTTGTCCTTCGTTGATAAAGAAAAAATCACTATCTTTTTCTACTTGAATCGTGGGAAATATTCCCTGATTTATTTTGTGTGCATTGATAATAATTTGAGAATTTACTGCCTGCCTAAAAATCTCGGTTAAGCCTGTCACAGGAACTTGTTGAGAACGAATAAGGTCTTTAAGAACATCTCCTGCACCCACTGAAGGCAATTGATCCGTATCTCCCACCAAAATCAATTTACAATTATCTGGAATCGCCTGCAGTAAAGCGGCCATCAAAAAAGCGTCAATCATAGAAGCTTCATCAATAATAAGCACTTCACATGTCAAGGGTTCATTTCTGTTTTTACGAAAGTAACCACTAATAAAATCATAGACCAACAAGGCATGTATAGTAGAGGCTTCTTTGTGTGTAATTTCGGTCATTCTCTTTGCTGCCCTCCCAGTCGGTGCTGCCAAAACAACTGATTTGCTATATTGCGAACAGATATCTAGCACTACTTTGGTAATTGTACTTTTGCCTGTACCCGGACCACCTGTAATAATATGTACTTTTTCTTTGAGTGACATTTGAACTGCCAACTCTTGTTGTTGGGCTAAAGTAATGCCTTTTTTTTGTGCAGATGTTTCAATATCTCTTTCCCACTGACCGGCATCAACTACATCCTCGTATAATTTTAAACGCTGTATCTCTTCGGCAATGACCTTTTCATATTGATAATTAATTTTTAACCAAATGTATGTTTTAGGTATAGACGAAAGATACAAAACCTTACTAACAATAACTTCAGTGGCTGCTAGCCGATCAATTGCCTTTTGGATAAGTTCGGTACCGCAAGACAATAAATAGGCAGCTTCTTTTAGCAATAATTTTTGAGGATAGCAACTGTGTCCATTTCTTGCCATTTGATGTAGTGTATACACAAGGCCCGACTCAATGCGCATCGGATGTTCTATATCAAAATTCATTTGCTGCGCAATATTATCAGCTTTCAGGAAACCAATACCTTCAATATCTGTAGATAAGCGATACGGATTGGCCCGAACAAGCTCTATACTTTTTTCACCAAATTTTTTGAAAATACGCTGTGCAAATGCCGGTGATACCCCATAGTTCTGCAAAAAAATCATCACCGAACGAACATCTTGTTGTCTAGACCAGGATTGTTGAATGCGTTCTAGCTTTTTTTTACCAATCCCCTCGATTTCTAATAGACGCTTAGGCTGTTTATCTAGAATTTCAAGTGTTTGCTCTTCAAAATAGTCAACAATACGTTTGGCAAAAACCTGCCCAATCCCCGATACAATACCCGAAGCTAAATATTTTTCGATACCCCGTGTAGTCGATGGAATTTGGACATCAAAAGTATGTACTTTAAATTGTTTTCCAAACTTTTTATCTACCTGCCAATTGCCGGTACAAACAAGCGTTTCGCCTATTTGTACCCCCATCATACTTCCAACCACCGTCAATACTTCGGCTTCTCCTGCCAGCAAGAGTTTGCCTACAGTATAACCATTTTCTTCGTTTCGATAAACAATATGTTCCAAACAACCTTTAATCGTATCCATAGCTCAATTTACAATAAATTTCATGATGCCCCAAAATCAATTAATCGCATCTGCATTTTTTATTCACTTACAATTTCTTATATTAATAGAATAGACACCAGTTTAGACCCTATAAACGAATTAAAATGGCCCCCTTAATTTCTCTTTTCCTTTATTTGCTTGTCTTTTTTTGTATTGGATGTACCGAATCATATCAGCCCCTCGAACCGGTACCGATGCATCTTTATAAACAACAAATAGACAGCTTAAACAGTATCTGTATAACGATAGAGGGTCTACAAAAGCAGACAGACAAGCCCCAAAAAAAATTAATTAATGCCACATTAAACCAGAACAGGATAGTTTACAGCTTACAACTAAACGACCGCCCTAGCCAGAAAGCTATCCATTTTCAGGAAGTGAATCAAATCGGTAGCCTACAAAACTACCAAGATGACATCGCTGTGCAAATGAGCCCAAACCATCAACACTTTTTGCTAAGCTTTAAGGGCAAAGCAATTGCCGTATACCATCTACTCGATTCGGGATTGCCCTTTAGCACCTGCACCACAGCACGTTGCAGGCAAGAACAAATTGTTGATTTTGAACAGAACAGCCTCGAATCACCGCAAAACCTTATCCTTGAATATCTTAGTCAAAGCAAGCATCTTAAAAAAAACAGCCTGCATGAAAAAATAGCTACAACACTGTTAGGGCAATCAAGCCCTTCTATTCTTGACTTCAAACTTATCGAGTATTTAGATCATAAAATAGTGCAGCGCTACTTTGAACCCTTTCGAATAAAAACACTTTGCACCATACGAGACAAAAGGTGGAGGACGACCGCAACTAAGCAAGTCTATCGCTCGGTTCAACGTGCTAAATATGCACAAGTCCCTATCACGGCCGACCTTCTTAATCGGGCAGAAGGCGCTACACAACTTTATTTGAATGGACTACAAAACTTTATGAACAACAGAGATGTTGAGCGGCATGTCTTACCACAATACCCCTTATACTCCTACACCATAAAATTGTTTCATAATACAGAAGAAAGTAGGGTTTTACGAAAAAAAGAAATGCATTCGATACGCGACAATTGCCTAAAACTATTGACTGATGACGGCTTTAGAGCAAGCCTCTCCCATCAAAAAGAAGCCATAAATGAAGCGATTGAATTTTTGATTAGCTATCGTGACCATCAAAATTTAGAACGTTTCGAAAAAAGTATTGCCGCTATTTTTAGGCCTAAAATTGCTAATTTTCATCCTTCAAACCTTGAAGATGACATCCTATACCCTTTCCATACGCGGTTCTCTGAAGCGGAGCAGGCAATTATTACGCGTCATTCGAGGCGATTAATCCAACAATTAGAGCAGGGCGCTATTCATCATCAAATCCATAATTTTTTGAAGCAGCTAGAGCGCTAAGCCCATTAATAAGCGCTTACTTCCTCATTGCTTAACATCGTTAAGCTCCTCTCTTGAAATCAATGATAGCCGCAATAAATTGCTTTCCGTAACGCTTGGCTTTGTGCTTTCCAACGCCATTTACTAGCATAAAATCGTTTAAATTAGTTGGCGCTTTGGCACTCATATCCATCAAACTTGCATTGTTAAAAATAACAAAAGCCGGCTTGCCTATGGCATCTGCCATTGTTTTACGAAGGGATCTCAAGCACTCATATAACTGATTGTCAGAATCAATTGACTGAAATTGCTGCTTATTTTTTTGGGCTTCTTGACGCTCTTTAATAATTTCATAGGGCACTAACTTCACTGTTGCATCTCCCTTAAGAATTTTCAAACTAAAGGTATTTAACTTCAATTTATTAGCATCTTTATAATCAATTTCGAGGGCCCCTTGCTGCAAAAGTTGCTGAATATACAACTGCCACACAAAAGGACTTTTAGATTTGCCTGCACCAAATGTTTTTATGCTTTGATAATTGTGTTCTTTAACAGCATTAGAAACAAATCCACGTAGTACATCTACCAAAACAGGTAGACTTAATTGCTGTTGTGTCCGAGCGATTGCCGATAGTACTTTTTGAGCGGGAATAATTCCATCGATAAATTTAGGTGGATTTTTACATACATCACAGTTCCCGCAGTCGTTTTCTAAGGTCTCTGCAAAATAACTCAACATAATTTTACGCCGGCAGATAAGTGCTTCGGCATAAGCCTGCATTCGATTGAGTTTAGCAATCTGAATATCTCTATACTGTGGGTCGGTAATATCTGCTGTAAAACTTAACTGAGTTTGTACATCCCTGTAACTATAAAATAATATCGTATCCGCCGGTTTGCCATCGCGCCCTGCCCGTCCAATTTCTTGATAATAACTCTCTAAATTACCGGGCATATTATAATGAATAACAAAACGAATATCTGGCTTATCAATACCCATTCCGAAGGCGACTGTGGCACAAATAATATCTATATCTCCTTGCAAAAAAGCATTTTGACATTGGTCTTTTATCGGATTTGGAAGCCCCGCATGATAGCAAGCTGCCCGCCGACCAAGTGATTTAATTTTTTGTGCTAATTGTTCGGTTGCTTTTCGGCTACTGCAATAAATAATACCACTTTGATGCGTATACTTTTGTAATAACCCTTTTATTTGCTCCCATTTTTTTTGGCCTGGCAAAACCGAAAGTGATAAATTAGGTCGATCAAAAGAAGCGGTAAACATGCGAGGCGATTGCATGCCCAACATACGCCCAATATCCGATCGAACGGCTTTGTCGGCCGTTGCTGTTAAAGCTACCATACTTGCCTGTGGAAATTTCTTCTTTAGAAAATGTAGTTTTTTGTATTCTGGCCTAAAATGATGCCCCCAACTACTGACACAATGCGCTTCATCCACCGCAATTAATCGAATATTAAGCAAACTCAAAAAGGATAAAAAATCACTCGCAAAAACTTTTTCGGGCGATACATAAAGAAGTTTTATAAGCCCTTCCTCTAGTTCGTGTTCAATTTCTTTTCTTCTTAATTCTGGTAATGAAGAATTTATAAAAGCCGCTTTGATACCATTTTCGTTCAAGCGTTCCACTTGGTCTTTCATCAAGGCAATCAGGGGAGAAATAACTAGGGTTAAACCCTCTAAAACAAGAGAGGGTAATTGGTAACAAATCGACTTGCCACCTCCTGTAGGCATCAAAACAACGGTGTCTTGACCCTCTAAAATAGTATTGATAATTTGTTCTTGTTGTGCACGAAAACTGTTGTATCCAAAATAATGTTTAAGTACCTGATGAATACGCCCTTTATCCTCTTTAATGTCCATTAATTTTATATGCAAAAAATGATAAGTAGTACAACAATGCCAGTTGCTGTTAAGATTGCAGACAAATGTAGTCTATTTATTATCAGATTTAGAAATATGAGTCGATTTTTGTACATTTGTTGGACGTACAAATCAAAAACTCATTATTAATTATTTATCAATTTAATATAAAAAAATGAATCTAGAAAAACTTGTTGCCATATCGGGCCGTTCCGGCATTTTTAAAATGGCCGCTAACCGTCAAAATGGTTTAATTGTTCAAGATTTGGATAATGGTAAAAAATTCTTTGCACCTAGCAGAAAACATCAATTTACACCCCTAGAATCTATCTCTATATACACCAACGATCAAGAATCTACTGCAGAACTAAAGCATGTTTTTAACAGTATGCTCGAACAGCTTGAAAGCAACCCTCCTGTAGCTGTCAAATCAAATTCTAACGAGATAAAGCACTATTTCACGCAAATACTACCCGATTTCGATCAAGATAAAGTATTAGTCAGTGATATTAAAAAGCTGATCAAATGGTTCAATTTTTTGAATGAACGACAATTACTTAAACCCCTTGTTGAAGCAGCAGTTTTAGAAGAAGAAGAATAAAAAAAGGCTGACAAAATTTTGTCAGCCTTTTTTTATTTAGTTTTTAAGAATATCCATTATTGCATCCAATTTGGGAGACAATATTATATCTGTTCTTCTATTCTTTGCTTTCCCACCTTCAGAACTATTAGAAGCTATCGGTACGTGTTCGCCTCGGCCTGCAGCTGTGATTCGTTTTGGTGTTACTTTGTTTTTGATCATTTTGTCAACAATCGACAAGGAACGTTCTGTACTAAGTTTCCAATTTACTTTGTCATCACCATCACTGTCCGTATGACCTTCTACCAATACATCAATTTCGGTATTCTTGTTCAAGACTTCGCTCAGTTTGACAATGGCACTTGCCCCTTTACTGTCTAGTTTGGAACTTCCTTTGGAAAATAATAAATTTTGACTGAGCGACACATAGACTTTGCCATTGCGTTGTTCAACACTCAAGTCGGAAGATTCGAAACCTAGTAACGCTTGGTTTAACTTATCTTTAAGCGCCTGGGCTTTAGCATCTCTAGCCGCAATGGCTGATTCTAATTCTTTAACCCTTGCCTCTCTTTCCGCTAAATCCGTCGCCATTTGATTCAACTTATCTTGACGCTCTTTCAAATCTTTTTCTAGAGCAGATTTATCCCCCTCTAAATTACTGATATTTGAATTTTTGGCTTCTAAATCTTTGCGTAAACGGTCTATTTCTTCCCGTTCAAGATCCATCTTTCGACGTAACTCATCCATTTCACGTTCTCTTTTACGAATTTCGTCCTCTTTTCTTCGGAGTTCGGTTTCTTTTCGTACCACTTCTTCGGATAATTCGCGACGCTTACCTGCTGCTTCTTCCGTAAGTCTTTCGTTCACCTCTAGTAGTTTGTCATACAAGACTTGTAAGTCTTTGTTTAGTTTCTGTTGCTGATCGTAACGTGTTTTCACCAAGGTATAATCCTGATTTAGTTCACCTAGTTCTTTTTCAACTTTCCCTATTTCTTTTTCTGCAAGCAAGCGCTGTTCTTCCGATTCTTTTGCCATAGCTTTGGCCTCTTTAGCTTGCATTTCAGCAGAGGTTCTAGCGGTAACTTCAGCATCAAATTTACGTGTCGGAACACAAGCAAATAAACTTGCAAAGCCAAGGACAATTACGGTATATCTTAATGATTTCAACATATCTATAACGAATAATATTTAAGTGGTTATCAAATTCAAATTTGTTGTAACAAGATCGATGAGTAATATGCGATTTTTTTTTAAATGAAACAAAACAAGACTTGATTTTATCCTCCTGGTAATAATTTTAACAAGTTAGTGACGGGGTAAGATAGTACCAAAACTGTTTGCTGTCGTTTTGTTTCGACCTGTATAGTCGTTTTAATTCTTGCCTCTTCTATCCCTTTTTCGTTCAATCTATCGTGTATCATCATGCCCATGCTACCAAACATATCCCATTCTGTTTTGTCGTTGGAAGAAGGGTATAAGAAAATTTCGGCGTTGATATTCGATTTTTTATTCAAAACTTCTCCGATTAAAAACACCACCCAACGACCATTCTCTGTCAAAAAATACTGCTTGGGTTCGTACAAGAATGAATTTTCTAATACAACCGTTACGTCGTTCTTGTTGAGTATTAGTTCATATTTTATGCCAGGTGAATTTTCGAGCAACATTTTTAAGTCATCGTGCATCGCTGTCAAGTTGCGTTGCTGCTGTCTTAATTTACCTTGAAATTTGACATAAGGTGCTATCTTCTTTTTGTAACTATTGGCCGACTCTGACAATTGCTGTTCTAGTAGTTCTGATTTTTGGCGACTATCTTCTTGTAGCTGCTGCACCGAATCTAATGTAGTACTTTTCTGAAGGAGAACGGCACTCAGAAGATTGATTGAATCTTGATATATTTGCTGTTTATAAGCTGTACTATCCAATAATTTGTTTAGGTTACGTTTGCTTAATGAAAGATTTTCTTTAGTTTCAAGCAAGGTCTTCTTGATTTTCAACTGTTCTGTTTCCAACAGTTTTACTTTGGATGCACCACAGGACAATAAAAAGCAACTACAAAATATAAAAGGCGTGATTAGGTTTTTCATTATTTCTTTTGCTTATACAAATATTATTGTTTTGTAGGACTCAAAAATTAAATTAGCAGATGGTTAGAGTTATCCTAACCATAATATATCTGAATCCAACGTTTTTTACGAATATTTTTTCAATTAGTTTTAATTTTTTCAAAATATGTCGCTCTTTCATGACCAAATGAATCGGAGTATTTTTTTAGAAAAGCCCCCTCTACGTATCGTATCGATAGTGCCTTCTCAAACCGAATTACTCTTTGACTTAGGGCTTGGTGATCGTGTAGTGGGGATTACCAAATTCTGTATTCATCCCCATCAATGGTATCGACAAAAAAAAAGAATTGGAGGCACAAAGAATCTCAATATTGAACAAATAAAACAACTCAAACCCGACTTAATAATAGGCAATAAAGAAGAAAATACAGCAACTGATATAATCGAACTTGAGCAATTTTTTCCTGTATGGATGTCGGATATTTATACGCTACAAGATGTTTATTTGATGATTAACAGCATAGGCCAATTATTAGATGTAGCACAGGCTAGTCAAGAATTGATTTATAAAATGCAAACGGCCTTTAAAGAAATAGAGGATACAAGGCATCTACAAAAAAAATTGAAAACACTTTATTTTATATGGCAAGACCCCTATATGGTGGCAGCCCAAAACACCTTTATCGATCATGTTCTAAAACTTGCCGGACTGGATAATGCTGCATCGCATTTACAACGTTACCCGACCCTAACAAAAAATACGATTCATGCCCTTGAACCCGAACTAATTTTATTGTCTTCCGAACCCTATCCCTTTAAGCAGAAACACCTTCAATATTTTTCAAATCTATATGAAAAGGTTCCGGTACACATTGTGGATGGTGAATTATTTTCATGGTATGGTTCAAGGTTGTTACAAACACCGGCATATCTAAAAAAACTACGTTTAAAGTTAGCTGATTTAACTTGATTATTGTAATTTGATAAATTGTTATTGCTAGGCAGTGAATGATTATTGCTTTTAAACTCCCTACAAAATTGGGCCGTGCAACCTAAAGAAATATTAAAAAAATATTGGGCTTTTGACAGTTTCAGACCTTTACAGGAAGAAATTATCGAGGCGGTACTAGAAGGCAAAGACACCTTAGCTTTGTTGCCTACAGGAGGTGGTAAGTCGCTATGCTTTCAGGTTCCTACATTGTGTAAAGAAGGTATATGTTTGGTCGTATCCCCCCTTATTGCCCTAATGAAAGACCAAGTAAAAAACTTGACCAACAAAGGTATCCGTGCTACCGCTATTTATTCGGGTATGCACCCCAAAGAAATTGATCGAATTTTAGATAATTGTGTTCATGGTAAATTTGATTTTTTGTACTTATCGCCCGAACGACTTAGTACATCTATCGCTTTAGAGCGTATCAAACGTATGAATGTTGTTTTGATTGCTGTAGATGAAGCTCATTGTATTTCACAATGGGGCTATGACTTCAGGCCAGCATACCTCAACATTGAATCGATTCGGGAAGTCTTGCCTAAAACGCCTGTAATTGCCCTTACTGCAACAGCCACTAAACCTGTAGTCGCCGATATACAAGAAAAATTAAGCTTTCGATCGACTTCAAAAGTATTCCAAAAAAGCTATGCACGCGACAATTTAGCCTATGTGGTCATGCATGTCGAAGCTAAACAACAAAAAATGCTTGATATTTTGCAAAAAGTCAAAGGTTCAGCGGTGGTGTATGTGCAAAACAGGCGTGCCGCTAGAGACAGTGCTTGGTTTTTGCATCACAACGGAATTTCGGCTGATTATTACCACGCCGGAAGAAGTGGTGAAATCAGAGCACAAGTTCAAGACAATTGGATTGAAAATAAAGTTCGAGTTATTGTCGCAACGAATGCCTTTGGCATGGGCATCGACAAGGCCGATGTTCGTTGTGTTATTCACCTTAACCTACCCGATAGCTTAGAGGCTTATTTTCAAGAAGCAGGTCGGGCAGGGCGGGACGGCCAAAAAGCGTACGCCGTACTCTTGTACAATGCCTCCGACCCCCTCAAACTCGAAGAACTCTACCAAAAAACCTATCCAAGTTTAAAAGAAATAAAACGAACCTACCAAGCACTAGGGTCTTATTTTCAGTTGGCGGTAGGTTCTGGGCTAGGACAAACCTTTGATTTCAATATTAGTGATTTTGTTAAAACCTATCAATTAGAAGCTTACCGTGCTATTCAAGCAGTCAAAATCTTGATGAAAGAGCAACTCATTCACTTATCTGAGAGTTTTTTTTCACCCTCTAGCCTACAAATTACAGCAAGCAAAGAAACTTTATATGATTATCTGCTACGTAACACAAAAATGGAGACCTTATTAAAAGTGATTTTGCGTTCTTACCAAGGTTCATTCAATCATCCCGTCCGCATCAAAGAACAACAACTAGCCAATTTCCTAAGTATCGGAAAAAGTGATTTAGTACAGATGTTATCCAAATTACATCGGGATCAAATTATTCAATATATCCCCCAAAAGGATAGTCCACAACTGAGCTTCTTAACCGAACGCTTGCCCAAAGATTTAATTGCTATTGATCAAAAAAGGTACCTATTCCTTAAAAAAAGACATGCGTCAAGGATGCGACAATCTATTGCCTATGCCGAAACAATCCGTTGTCGTTCTCAACTACTTTTGTACTACTTTGATGAAAAAGACGCACCACGGTGTGGTAAGTGTGATGTCTGCCAAGGGAGGCATGACGATTTTGTACGACAGGAAGATTTCAAAAAAATCAGTAAGCAGATACAACAGCTTTTGAAAAAGCAGCCACTAGGAATACATGCCTTAGTAGATAGCTTCCCTGGAAGCATTCAACAAAAAGTTATCAAAATCATTCAACATCTACACGATAATAATTTCATTCTCCTAAATAAGGATAATGATTATTTGTGGAAAGAATGATGAAGTGCACAAGCCCAATATCTCCTCTTCTATTTCCGTCAAAAAAATAATTAGTATAGCAACAATAAATGGTTCATTTTTCTAAAAAGATGCAACAAATAATTATTTTCGTGCAACTTAAATATCTAAAAACAGGAAGATAATATGTACAGAACGCACAATTGCGGAGAACTCCGTATCGGACAGGTAGGACAAACAGTAACCCTTTCGGGATGGTTGAACAAAAATAGAGATTATGGTGCCATGACCTTTATTGATTTGAGAGACCGCTACGGGATTACGCAATTGGTTTTTAACAAACAAACAGATAGCTCTTTGTACGAAGCTGCCAAAAAATTAGGCAGAGAATATGTCCTCAAAATAGTGGGTCTAGTATCTGAGCGATCGAATAAAAATCCGAATATACCGACCGGTGCCATCGAAATTATTGTGCAAAAATTAGCTATTTTAAATGGTTCTAAAACGCCCCCGTTTACCATCGAAGATGAAACAGATGGAGGCGATGAAATCAGAATGAAATACAGGTACCTTGACCTGAGAAGAAAACCTGTTCAAGAAAACCTCTTCTTTCGTTCAAAATTAGCGATTGAAACACGAAAATACCTTGCCGACCAAGATTTTATTGAAGTTGAAACGCCTGTATTGATTAAAAGTACGCCCGAAGGTGCTCGTGACTTTGTCGTTCCTAGCCGCATGAATGAAGGGCAGTTTTATGCTTTACCACAATCGCCTCAAACCTTCAAGCAACTCTTAATGGTGAGCGGCTTTGACAAATATTTTCAATTAGTAAAATGCTTTCGCGACGAAGATTTGAGAGCAGATCGTCAACCTGAATTTACTCAGATTGATTGTGAAATGTGTTTTGTGACTCAAGAACAAATACTAAATACATTCGAAGGTCTTACAAAACATGTCTTTAAAGCCTGCCTAGATGTCAAACTTCCTGATTTCCCTCGCATAACCTACGACGAAGCGCTACGCCGATACGGATCAGATAAACCGGATACTCGTTTTGGAATGGAGTTCATAGATTTTACAGTACTTACTAAAGGTCATGACTTTCCGGTATTTGACGCGGCTGAAATGGTTATTGGCATTTGTGCTGAGGGTCAGGCCGATAACTATTCGAATAAGGATATCAAAAAATTGACTTCTTGGTTACAACGTCCTCAAATTGGTGCTAAAGGCTTGGTGTATGTCAAATATAATAGCGACGGTTCGATTAAATCCTCTGTTGGAAAATTTTATTCTGACGAACAGCTTCAAACTTGGCTAGACAAAGCTGGAGCTAAAAATGGTGATATGCTGTTGCTTCTTTGTGGAGAAACCGACAAAGTACGTAGCCAATTAAACGAATTGCGCCTAGAAATGGGGAATAGAATGGGTTTGCGCGAAGGAGGGTTTAATCCACTTTGGGTAGTAGATTTCCCTTTATTAGAATGGGACGAAGATAGTGCCCGTTTTCATGCCATGCACCATCCTTTTACTTCGCCTAAGGAAGAAGATAAAGAACGTATGCTTACCGGAGACCATGCTACTATGAAGGCTTTAAGAGCAGATGCCTATGACTTAGTGATTAATGGCTGGGAAATTGGTGGCGGTTCTATACGTATTTTTGATCGGGAATTGCAAGCCAAAAACTTTAAATTATTAGGTTTTACAGATGAAGAAGCAGAGGCTCAATTTGGTTTTCTGATGAATGCTTTTGAATACGGCGCACCGCCACATGGTGGTATAGCTTTTGGGTTTGACCGCCTCTGTTCTATTATGAAAGGCGCTTCCTCCATTCGTGATTTCATAGCATTCCCCAAAAATAACCAAGGACGTGATGTAATGATTGATGCCCCTTCGCCTATTGATAAAACACAGTTAGATGAACTTCAATTAGATTTAAAACCTATTGACTAGTATCTATGCTTGCCTTACATGAATGAGCAAGCGCAGGTACTATTAATTATAGCTATCCTACTGCTTGCCTTGAACAGTACATCTTTAATCCTACTGTACTTTTTCGGGGCAAGCAGTTCTATTTTACCCCCCGAAGCCAACGACTGTTGCTGTAACTATGGAGTACCTAATTACTAAAAATCACTTACTAAGCCAAGCGTATATTATTGAATAAAAAAACACAATAAATTGATAGGACTAAAGAAGGTTATAGTAAGGGAGTTTAAAAGCCTGTCAAAAATAACCTTTGAGTCAATTATAGCTTAATAAATGGTTCAAGATTTTCTATTATACAGCCTGGCACTCAAGACTTTACCATCAAAAAACGACAGACTAATCCACAAAAATACGCCTTCTTCAATCAATTAAAAAAAACATTTTGATACCATTCACCTATCAATTAAATCATCAATTCTTATGTCTTTTATTAGATAAGGCCAAGAGATTTGACCATTTAGAAACCATTCCGATTCATATCTATGTAGAATCCTTTATTCTGTTTTCAATATTTTTTGCATATATTAGGGAAGCACACGGCCGCAAGCTCACTTTTTCAGCAATCAAAAGCCCCCTTCATGCTGTTCAACTCTATAGACTTTGCAATTTTTCTACCCTTAGCCTTTAGCCTATATTGGCTAATTGACCGTTATTCCCAAAAATACCAAAACGCTTTTTTAGTCGGCATTAGTTATTTCTTTTATGGTTGTTGGGATGTACGTTTCCTTACTTTGATCATTGCAAGTACTACGGTTGATTATTGGATAGGATTGCAGCTAAATAAAACGCCTCGACATTTTTATAAGAAACTTTTATTAGCTTTTAGTATTAGTTTTAATCTAGGAATGCTATTCTATTTCAAATATTGTAATTTTTTTCTAGATAATATCTCCAATGTTTTTAGTTTTTGTGGCCTTGAATTACAGCTCAACTCAATTGAAATTATTTTGCCTGTAGGCATCAGCTTTTATACATTTCAAACAATGAGTTATACAATTGATATCTATAAAGGGAAAATAAAAGCTTGCAAGGACTTCATAACATTTGCTGCCTTCGTTTGTTATTTTCCTCAACTAATTGCCGGACCTATCGAAAGGGCAAATAATTTACTACCTCAATTCAATAATAAGCGAAAATTTCAATACAATGAAGCAATCAACGGTATGCGACAAATACTTTGTGGATTATTCAAAAAAATTGTTATTGCCGACAATTGTGCGCTCGTAGCCAATCAAGTTTTCATGCATTCCTACGACTATTCTGGCAGTACTTTATTGATTGGTGTTCTTTTTTTTAGTATTCAAATTTACGGTGATTTTTCTGGATATTCAGATATTGCCATTGGTAGTTCTAAACTTTTTGGCATCAAATTAATGAAAAACTTTTCGTTTCCCTATTTCTCTAGAAATGTGGGAGAATTTTGGCGAAGATGGCATATTTCTCTTTCTACATGGTTTAGGGACTACATTTACATTCCGCTAGGTGGCTCTCAAAAAGGAATGCTGCGTCAAATACTAAACACCTTTATAATATTTATAATCTGTGGATTTTGGCATGGTGCCAATTGGACTTTTGTTGTGTGGGGACTCATTAACGCAGCTTATTTTATTCCTTTAATAATCCTGAAAAGCAATCGGAAACATATTGATACGATTGGAAATGGAAATCTACTTCCATCTGCTACTGAGCTAATAAAAATTCTATGTACATTTATTTTGATAAGTATCACTTGGGTGTTTTTTAGAGCAGATAATCTTCAACATGCGCTAAGTTATATTGCTGAAATATGCTCTCCTACACTTTTTGACTATCCCAATCTTGCTATTTTAGAAATGTGCCAACCTATCCTAGTATATGTCACCTTCTTATTTGTGATGGAGTGGATGGGCAGAGAGGGAGAATTTGCCTTTGAAAATCTTGGAAAAAAGCTACCTTTTTATTTAAGGGGACCTTTATACTACGGATTAACAATGATGATAATATGGTATTCGGGTAAAGAACAACAATTTATTTATTTTCAATTTTAGAGATGCGGAATTTTATATTTAAAATAGCACTTTACTTTACGCCTATCATCATCATGGCAATATTGGTAGAAATAGGTTTACGGTCTATTCCCAACGAATTTAAATTCAAAAATAAATATGTTACCCAAAAAGGCACAACAATTAAAACCTTAATTCTAGGGAATTCCCATTCTTATTATGGAATTAAGCCCGAGTATCTAGAACAAAATTGTTTTAATGCAAGTCAAATTTCTCAGCCCTTACAATACGACTACTTATTTTTAAAACATTTTGAAAACTACTTATCCTCCGTTCAACGAATTATCCTAAACCTTTCTAGTTTTAGTTTATTCTTTAATTTTGAATCGGCAGACGAATCATGGAGAAATAAAAATTACATTCTCTATTATGGCATAAACAATTGGAACAGCTACAAAGATAATTCAGAAATATTAAGCCTCCCCTTTAGTGTTAATTACAGACGTATAAAAAAATACTGGCAGCTTGGTCCTATACTGACATGTTCTGAAAAGGGGTGGGGCAATAATTATACAGCTGCTACATCAAAAGATATATTTACAACTGCCAAAAAAGCTGCTAAAAAGCACAACATTCGTAAGCAAGGTTTTTTCGATAGCAATAAAAAACATCTACAGTCAATAATTGATTGGTGCAACAAAAGAAAAGTGCAGCTTTTGCTTTATACGCCACCTAGCCATAAAGCCTATTATCAACGAATTGACACGCTTCAACTAAATCTTAGCAAAGCGTATCTACAACAGATTGTCCAAAAGTATCAACATTGTCGTTATTTAGATCTGCTTAAAAGTGATGCATTTGTAAACGAGGACTTTTACGATGCTGACCATTTAAATGATAGAGGAGCTAAAAAATTATCTATACTACTTTCAAAATATCTTGCTGAGAATCTGGAATAATTAGTTCTAAACATTAAGATTGGAAACTTCAAGCTTGCTACATAATCTTGCTAACACCCAAAAAAAAAGAGCGATACTACCCATACGGATACTATCGCTCTTTAAAGATATTGTAATAAAAAAAAGAAGGCAGTGACCTACTCTCCCACCCTAGGGCAGTACCATCGGCGCTGAAGGACTTTACTTCTTT
>CAJQQM010000254.1 GCA_905480485.1 uncultured Aureispira sp. | reverse complement strand
CCCATTCGTTGCATTTCTATACATGCTTTTCTACTTCTATTTCCAGAACGACAATACACAAAGTACCTCCCCTGTCGTGGTAAATTCACGATTTTGCTGTCGAATTCTGTAGACATAAAATTAATTTCAATGGCATCTTTTAGTTTGCCGGATCGAATTTCTTTTGCGGTTCGCACATCAATAAGGTAGCATTTAGGGTTGTTTTCCAGGGCTTTTTTGAATGCTTCAGGGGCAAGATTTTTTATACTAGGGTAGTGGCTCGAGTCGGCTTTTAGCATTCCTAAAAATTTTTTAATTAATAACTTCACAGGGTTAATTTAGGGTAGATGGACAAAGATATTCTGAGGTAGGAATGCTAGAGGTGGCAATCGCTTTAAATCCTCCTTGTATATCCACTAGTTTGATAAATCCTTTTGATTTTAGCAATGAAGCCATAATCATCGAACGATATCCGCCCGCACAATGAATGTAATAGGTTTCTTTGGGGTCGAGTTCTGCATATTGGTCATTAATGTAATAAAGAGGAATGTTCTTAGCCCCTAGAATATGTCCACTCAGAAACTCATTTGTTTTGCGAACATCAAGAATTGAAAGCGATGCATCAAGCATTTTTTGCTGAAGTTGATGGGCATCGATCGATGTAACTGAATCGACGGGCTTTTGGGCCAATGTCCAATTTTTAAATCCACCCTCTAAATGTCCTACCACATTGTCATAGCCTACTCGAGCGAGTCTAATAATTACCTCTTTGATGCGTTTTGGGTCGGCAATAATTACTATTGATTGATTAATATTGGGAATCAAAGTCCCCACCCAAGGGGCGAAGTTGCCATCAATACCGATGTTTATAGCACCAGGGATAAAGGCATTTTTAAATATCTGCGCCGGTCTTGTGTCAAGAATTAGTATAGATGAATTGAGTCTCAAGTCATCTATATCTTGGACAGATAAAGGACGAATCCCCTTATTGAAAACTTGTTGCAAACTTGTAGCTCCCTCTTGGTTAAGTTTCACATTTTCACGGAAATAAGCAGGAGCCGGCGTCAAGTTATTCGTTACTTCTTTTACAAATTCTGATTCCGTCATGTCTTTTCGGAGTGCATAATTCGATGCTTTTTCTACACAGAGTAATCCTGAAGTTTCCTTTCGCATATTCTTGCCACAAGCCGAACCTGCCCCGTGCCCAGGATAGACAATTACATTATCGGGCAAGGGCATTATTTTGTTGCGTAACGAGTGATACAATTGTTTTGCTAAATCTTCTTCGGATAGGTCTGATTTAACGGCAAGGTCGGGTCGACCAACATCCCCTAAAAATAGGGTGTCGCCCGAAAATAAAGCAATGGCTTTGCCCGATTCGTTGTGGAGTAAATAACAAGATGATTCAGGGGTATGTCCGGGCGTATGTAATACTTTTATGGTCAATGCTCCCACCTGTAGAATTTCTCCATCCTTGGCAATGTGCGTATCAAAACTCGTACGGGCATGAGGTCCATAGATTATTGTAGCTCCTGATTTTTGGGCCAATTCTACATGTCCCGATACAAAGTCGGCATGGAAATGTGTTTCGAGGATATATTTTATAGAGGCATTATCTTCTCTTGCTCTATCGAGATAAGGCTTTGTTTCTCTGAGCGGGTCAATGACAACAGCTTCTCCTTCTGATTGAATATAATAGGCACCTTGTGCAAGGCAGCCGGTATAAATTTGTTCTATTTTCATGAATAGAGGTTTGGTTTAATGTTTATGCTACAAATATAATGGCTTGCAATTTGTTATTTTGTGATAGTCGTCACATAGCCCAAAAAAAATGTAGATTTTGTAGCATAAGGCTTGTTAATCTTGTGCTCAAATACTAAAATAGTGCAATGCTTTTTCTTAATCTTTGATTTTTAGACGCAAGCTTAGAAGTATTAAGGTGTCTTATGACGCATTTGGACTACTCTGAAGCCTTTACAACTATTTTTGGACAGATTCCAGCAACGGTCTTTTGAAATCTAAAGCAGCTTGCAACGAGCGGGCAATATATTTCAGTTCCCTATCCTACCCTGAAAGTGCTTGGTATAGCTACGATGATGCAACCTGTAGATTTGCCTGCATGACGATCGAGTATTTTTATTGGGGAATGTCTTCTATACTTTATGCATTAACCAATTGATGGAATGAAATTGAACATTCGTGGGATTTGCTCCCCTTTGCTGACACAATCAAGGGATAGCATGTTGTATGCTTTACAGTCCGACCCTCAAGACTAAATCCCTACAGTACTAGCCAATACAACTTACATACATCAAGCATAGATTTTTAGCCGTCTACTTGTGGCAATAGTTGAAGATTAGGAAAGGTTTCTCCGTTAAGAAGTGCAGCATCTACTTTTACGTCGATAGCTCCTGTATTAAGTGTTTGTTCAAGATAATGCCGTACTTCATTGGCCATAAACCACATAGCCGATTGTGTTTTAAAACTCAATTCAAAATAATTTTTAGCCTTTTGCTTGGGCAAAATAATACAGTGCCCCTCTACTTGTGGACGGGGGTGTTTTATGGCATAGGTGGTGGCTGATTCAAAGACAATTTCTAAAGCTTTTCTAGGTTTTTGAGGGTCTTTTACGGGTAGGTTTTTTTTGTTGCTACGTGTAAAATGCTTGTATTCGTAAATTTCTGTAAATGGATTATTGAATATAGATTTGAATGGTAATCGGACTTGACACTGCCATATATATTTTTTGTGCTGGGAGTGCATACGAAAACCCTCTCCGACAAAATCGCGTCTAATAGCAAAATAAGCTTTACCACCAGGTTTTAATTTGGAAGATATTTGCATCAAAACTTTGGCCTGTTCTTCTCTAAAAAGAATTCCAAGAACGTAGGAACATATAATCGTATCAAACTTCCCTTTAGGCATTTGAGGATAATAGTGCGGGTCGTAGCCGACAATATTGAGCCCTTTTGCCTGCAATAAATCATTATCTTTTCCAAATCCACATCCAAAATCCAAAATACGGCCTTTTAATAAGTTGTAGTCGTAGAGGTGGCGTGCCGGGAAAGAAAGGTGGTAGCGATCAATAGCGGTCAAATGTTTGTTGGGGTTGTTCGATAGATAGTTTGTCATTAAGTTAAATATATTTAGAATGATATAATAAAAAAATTGACTTCTTCCAAATGAAAGAGTGCGCTGAGTTCTACGCAGCAAAGTTTCAAAAAGTTACTAGATTGTTCAAATTAAATTATTTGAATAGATCGATTACTTACAGTAATTTTTTTTATAATTGAGAAATATTAAACGCCTCTAGCACTTTTAGGAAGCTAATTCACCCTATTTAAATCAATATTCTTACAATGCATCTTAAACGAATTTTACCAATTATGTTCCTTTTTACTACGCTTGTACAAGCTCAAGAAGATCCTTACTTATGGTTAGAAGAAGTAGAGGATAAAAAAGCCCTTGAATGGGTAACACAGCAAAACAAACAAACCTTTGATCTTTTCGAAAAAGAGGCTACTTTCTCTAGTGTTTTTCACGAAAGCTTAGCCATTTATAACGCCGATGATCGAATTATTGCGCCTAATTTTAGAGGCGATTATTTTTATAATTTCATTCAAGACAAACAGCATGTGCGTGGGGTATGGCGCAGGGCAGCAAAAGAGGCGTATGGCAAGGATAGTATTGATTGGGAAATCCTAATAGATTTGGATAAGTTATCTGATGAGGAAAACGAAAAGTGGGTATTTAAAGGGGCGAGTGCTTTGTATCCCGACTACAATAAATGTCTGATATTTCTATCGCCTGGAGGTACCGATGCCACTGTGGTTCGGGAGTTTGACGTACAATCAAAATCTTTTCTAGCAGATGGGTTTCAATTGCCGATTTCTAAAGGTTCTGCTTCGTGGATGGACAAAGATCATCTATTGTTGAGTAGAGATTTTGGCCCAAACACAATGACTGCTTCCGGCTATCCTAGAGAAGTCCGCATCTGGAAAAGAGGCACCGATGTATCGACTGCACAACTTGTTTATCAGATTCCAAGCGACTATATGTCGGTAAGCGCCAACAAAGACCTAAAAAAGAAAGTAGCGCGAACCTATATTTATGCTTACAAAAATTTTTACGAAAAGGAAACCCTTTTGTTGAATGCCGACGGAAGTACTACAAAATTATCCGTTCCAAAAGATGCAACGGTTTATGAAGCAACCGAGGGTCAAGCGATTATTTTATTAAAAAGCGATTGGAAGATACAAGGGAATGTGTATCAACAGGGCGCTGTTCTAACCATCGATTTAGAGGATTTGGTTGCAGGTAAATATATACTTCAAGAGTTGTTTGTGCCAAAAGCTAAAATGAGTTTATCCGGCCTGGAGACAAGCAAAAGCCGGATTGTATTAACCATCCTTAATAATATTGTTTCTGAATTATATGTCTATGAATTTAAAGAGGGGGCGTGGCGGTCTCAAAAAATAGCAGCACCATCTATGGGGACAATCAGTGCGATGGTACCCGATGACGATTACGATACTTTTTATTTTTATTATACTAATTTTTTGGAACGAAGTAAGTTATACAAAGCCGACGCTTTAAGTTTGCAATATGAACTTGTCAAAGGGTTGGACAATCATTTTGATACGGAAAATTTATTGGTAGAACAAAAGGAAATAGCCTCCAAAGACGGGACTTTGATCCCTTATTTTGTGGTGCGTCGCAAAGATTTGGTCTACGACGGCAAAAATCCTACTTTACTGTACGCTTATGGAGGTTTTGAGGTGTCTCTAGAGCCTTCTTATTCGGGAATAAATGGTACTTCCTGGCTAGATAAAGGCGGAGTCTATGTACTCGCTAACATACGCGGAGGTGGCGAATTTGGGCCTAAGTGGCATCAAGCTGGTCTCAAAAGCAATCGTCAGAAAGTATACGATGATTTTCATGCCGTGGCTCAAGACCTAATCGATACAAAAATCACTTCATCAGCGCATTTGGGTATTCGAGGCGGTTCTAACGGAGGTCTTCTAATGGGGGTTGCTTTTACGCAACGCCCCGACCTGTACAATGCGGTGGTTTGTCAGGTGCCTTTATTAGATATGAAACGCTACAACAAACTATTGGCAGGGGCTAGTTGGATGGGCGAATATGGCAATCCTGATATAGCGGAAGAGTGGGCGTATATCAAAAAATATTCACCCTATCAAAATATAAAAAAAGCGCAAAAATATCCAGAGGTACTTTTCACCACTTCTACCAAAGATGATCGTGTACATCCGGGGCATGCCCGCAAAATGGTGGCTAAGATGCAAGACATGGGTTATAAGGTGTTTTATTATGAAAATATGGAAGGTGGGCACGGTGGGGCTTCAACCAACGATCAGTATGCGCGTTCGGCGGCCTTAGTGTATAGTTATCTTTGGTCTAAGCTTAAATAAAAAAAGCCTTTGTATCCTATGATACGAAGGCTTTTTTGTTTGATTTAAGCGCAGTTACTAAAATAAAAAGTTGTATTTGATAAGTAAGGATTGCAAAAAAGAAACCCTGCGCTCTTTACCTTCGTAGCCATTTGGACCTGTATTAACGTCCCCATCTGCATCTACTTGCACAAAAACATCGTAATCCCAAAACAAATTTGTCATAAGGGAAAGGGAAAGGCCTTTGAATAGAAAAATATCCACATTGGTAATCCATTCTACATCGACGTGCTGCGGTTGACGTAAATAATTGCTGTAAAGCCGAAGGGTTGTCCCTAAAGTAAGACGATGTTTTTCTTTGTCCCCCTCTTTGTATTTGAAAAATTTATGAGCATAACTCGCATTGAGTGTTGCCCCAAACTGTATGTAATTACGCGCATAAAAACCTGAATTGTCAGCTAATGCAATAGGAGTTACCCCCCAATCTTCTTGAAATGCTGCTGCTGTCGTTCCCAAGGTGTAGGGGTTGCCATGCAGCCCCTTGCGGGCAATCGTATCGGAACCAACTAAAATCATTTTGAGTGAGGCTGGCGACAACATAGCAGAGAAAGTACCAAATTTAGTGGCTTTTTTGAAAGCAATACCGGGTGAGATGGTCATGGTAGCTGGTGAGAAAAATTGAGCTAAGGGTACAATTGAGCTCCCTGCTGCTGCCGACAATAAATTGCCTTCATAAGTAGGCGTTATCTGACTTAAAAATAAAAAGTCAAGCGAGTAGCCAAAGGGGCTTTCTTTGGTGATACCATAAGAAAAATTGGAACTCACCCTTAATTCGTCTACTGACTTCTGAAAAGGGATGACTTTTCGGAAGGTACCCAAGCGTTGTACCCCAAATATAAGTCCGGCACTGTTATCCCAGGCCATCCGTCCATCTTTATATTTGGCAAAAAAGCTAAGGTTGCCGCCAATACCTATTTTATCTTCTCCAGCTCCAAATTTAGGGTTTACAAAGATCATTTGTGCAAGATCGAGTCCAGCTGCGCCTCCAATTTTCCATTTAGGAGGAGTTTCTTCCTGAGCTTTTAATTGAATCAATTGTCCAAGTATTAAAATTAAAATAGCAAGTTTTTTCATCGATGTCGTTTTAAGATCAAAAAAATTTAATTGAATTATTGGTTGCATAAATTTATAAACAGTTAGTACAGTTTCTTTTTTGTATAAAGCTTCGGATATTCAAAAAAACGGATGCTTCCATTATTTTTGTCGGCCATTGACCACTTTTCAATGGAATAGTCTATTGCAACGATGCCACAGGTAGGTACGTTGTCAATTGCTGGCTTAGCGTACCAATTAGCAAAATCTGTGCAAGCATAATTGTGTCCAAAAAGCATTACTTGTTGCCAGCTGTCGTTGAATCGACTTTGTATGATTTCTAGTATAGTATCGGCCATTACTTCATAGATTTCTGGGGCTAGCACAATTTTTTCAGTAGGATGCTGCATTGCCTCTGCAAAGGCTAGTGCAGTACTTAAGGTCCTTTGTGCAGGGCTGCTTATCATAACATCCACTTTGATATCTTTTTGGTACATCAACTCGCCCATGAAGGGCGCATCGCGTTTGCCGCGTTTGTTCAAAGGCCGTTCAAGGTCGCTTAATGCCGGGTATTTCCAACTCGACTTAGCGTGTCGCACCACAATTAATGTTTTCGTTGTTTGCATAAGTCCCTATATAAAGATTAATCAATGAGTGATAATTGTATGCGTTTTCGGCTAATATCCACCTCTAGAACGGTGACCTCTAGCGTTTGGCCCAATTTAAGTATTTTGGCAGGGTCTTCAACAAATTTGTGGTGCATTTTTGATTTATGTATCAGCCCATTTTCTTTAATTCCTATATCTACAAAGGCACCGAAAGCGGTAATATTTGTAACAATAGCCGGTAGCTTCATGCCACTATTTAGGCCTTCGATACTTGTTATGTTCGCAAAGCTAAAAGTCTCTCTAGTTGGTCTCGGGTCTCTACCCGGTTTTTTTAATTCGTTTATTATATCTTCTAGGGTGGGAAGCCCTACCTGTTTACTTACATAGTCCCTTAGCTGTATTTGTTTCCTTTTTTCTTCGGAATGAATCAAATCTGTAATCGTGCAATGTAGGTCTTTAGCCATTCTTTGGACAATTACATAAGATTCGGGGTGCACAGCGGTATTGTCGAGTGGATTGCTTGCGTTTTTGACGCGTAAGAACCCTGCAGCTTGTTCATAGGCTTTGGCACCTAGGCGAGGTACGTTTTTCAACTCTTTTCGATTGTTAAAGCCTCCGTTGACTTTGCGATGTGCCACAATGTTACGTGCAATGCTATAGCCTAGTCCCGACACATAAGTTAGTAAATGTTCGCTTGCGGTGTTAAGGTCTACGCCTACTGCATTAACACAGCTTTCGACAACTGCATCGAGTTTTGTTTGTAACTTTTTTTGGTCTACATCGTGCTGATATTGTCCAACACCGATCGACTTAGGGTCAATTTTTACTAATTCTGCTAGAGGGTCACACAACCTTCTTCCTATCGAAACAGAACCCCGTACTGTAATATCTTCATCCGGAAATTCTTTGCGGGCAATATCAGAAGCTGAGTAGATGGATGCACCACTTTCATTAACCAAAAAAACATCTAAATTATTGGAGCAATCAAGCCCTTTGACAAAAGCCTCTGTTTCCCTTCCGGCGGTGCCGTTGCCTACTGCAATCGCTTCGATTTTGTGTTTGCGTATAAGGCGTTTTAGTATAGCAGCTGCCTCCGTCGTTTTATTTCTCGGCGGTGTGGGATAGATAACCGTATGTTCCAACAAGTCGCCTGTATTCGATAAGCAAACTACTTTGCAACCCGTTGCAAAACCAGGGTCTATGGCCAAGACACGTTTTTGCCCAAGGGGAGCGGCGAGTAATAATTGACGCAAATTTTCGGCAAAAATACCGATAGAATGTTCGTCAGCCTTGGCTTTGGCTAAGTTTCTGAACTCGGTACTTATAGAAGGTTTCAGCAATCGTTTGTAGGCATCAGAAATCGCATCGGCTACTTCATCTTCGGATTTATTATTGCCTTTTAGGTAGATGCGATCGAGGCTACGCAAAACATAGCTTTCGTCGGGGGCGATAGTAACTTTTAGAAAGCCTTCTTTTTCGGCTCTAAAAATAGCCAATAGTTGATGGGGCAACAGCTTGTGCAAGGGTTTTTCAAAATCAAAATAATCCTTGTATTTAATGGCTTCCTCTTGCTTCTTTTTAACCACTTTAGCCGTGGTTTGTGCATAGCGTTCAAACTGAAATCGAACCGCTTTACGAGCGCGTTCATCTTCGTTTATCCATTCTGCAACAATATCTTTGGCACCTTGTAGGGCTTCCTCTACATTTTCTATAGCACCTTTTACAAAACGTTCGGCCTCTTCTTTAGGGCGGTTACTACGCTGAGCCATGAGTATTTTGGCAAGTCCCTCCAATCCATTTTGACGTGCTTTTTCTGCCCTCGTTGCTCTTTTTTTCTTGTAGGGCAGATAAATATCTTCTAGTTGTGTCAATACAAAGCAGCCGTTGATTTTAGCTTTCAAGGTTTCACTGAGTTTGTCCTGACTCTCGATGGCCTTTAGAATGCTTTCTTGCCGCTTTAGGATTGTTTTTTGATGTTCCCATGATTCGAACAAAAGCATTATTTGTACTTCGTCAAGGCTTCCTGTTGCCTCCTTGCGATAGCGGGCAATAAAGGGTATCGTGGCCCCTTCTTCAAATAATGTGATAACGGCAGTTACTTGTTGCTTGGTCAGCTGTAGGTCTTTAGCAATTCTTTCTATCATGAATCGAGTTGTTTTGTATAGTGATTAGCAAGGCAAATGTACATAAATTGTAGAAATCTACCAATCTTCTTTTCTTAAAGAATTGTTCTATAATAAAATGTCAACCTCATAAAGATTTGAATTAAAATAGGGGCGTTCTATCATTAGATTTCATAGGTTTGGAATCCATAAAAATCAGGGCTGATTCGTTGAGTTCAATAGATGATGCTAGCATAATGAATGGAACGGAATGCCTCGATGCCTTGTATTAACTCGGAAATGATCAATCGCTGGAATGATTTAGAAATCGCGTTTTTCGCGTTTGATAAGGCCCGCCATCCACAAGAAAAAAGAAAAAACAAGATAGCACAGGATGATTAAACTCAAAGCAGCGCCGAATTCGAAAAATAATAAACAAAGAAGACTGATCAAAATAAACGAAATTCTGATTTTGTTAGACTTCCATTCAAGTGCCTTGAACTTAAAACTAAACATCGGTAATTCGGCAATCAAAAGATACGATAAAACTACCGTTACTATCGACAAAAAGTATTGATTGTGGACAAAATCTCTAAGGTTGTAAATATCATACATGCCTATCAATAACAAACCCAATACAAAAATGGTACAGGCGGGCGTATTCAAACCGACGAAACCCTCATTTTGACGGGTATCTAAATTAAATTTTGCTAATCGAATACATGAAAAAAGGGTGACTAGGAAACCTATTGTTCCAACAACTGTTTCGGGCTGCTGAAAGTTAACGGCTTCCATCGGTATCCCTTTGGATTCGTTAATCATATAAAAAAGCATAGCACCCGGCACCACGCCAAAAGAGACCATATCGGCCAAGGAATCGAGTTCGCGCCCCATAGGAGAACTTACCTTGAGTAAACGGGCTAGGAGTCCGTCTACATAATCAGCAAAAAGACAAATAGCAATAAAGAAAGGGACCAAGTATACTTGACCTGTAAAAATACTGATAAAGGATAAACAGCCACAGAGGAGGTTTATCAAGGTAACAGCATTAGGAAGGTGTTTTTTTATAGCCATTTTATTGTTCTTGTTCGCAAAAATATCAATTAGTTCTGATATAGAGAAAAGGATAGGTTTTTTTTATTTAATTGCATCTGATTAATAATCAAATTAAGAAGCATTACGACAGTTTGGGTAGGCTTTATATCTTTTTAACAATAAATTAATGACAATTTGTTTTGATAACTAATTGGTTGGATGGCTGTTCAGGCTTGCTGCTTTCAAGGAATAGCCCCGGTCTATTGGCTACAGCGTGAAAATTTCTTGATTAGCTCAATTTGAATTAATCGATACCCTAAAATTTTATTTATTGCTATATTATATCATAAAGTCGTTTCATTTAGGTGGCTTAGAGACTCGTTTTTTATGCAATATCTTGATTATAAAATAAAGTAGGTTCTGCAAATATTTGATCTTTGCTTTGTTTCTTTTGAAAAGAAAAGTGTAGGTTTAATTGATATAAAGACAGACGAAAACAATCTGGAGGTCTTGTTTTGGCATTCAAATTAATGTAACCAAGAACCTCTTTTAAGGGCTATACCATGGATGAAATACTTGGGTTTTTTACACCTATAATTATTTACGGACTTATTTTTCTGCTAAACGCGGTATTACCAGGTCGGTGGGTTGTCGGTTACGCAAGCGATGCTAAGGGCGATAAACTTAAATACCGGCTTAATGGTTGGCTGGTTTTTTTGGTAACGGTATTTTTGTGGGTTGGTGTTTGTTATGTTGGATGGATGGATTGGACGTGGTTGTACCATACAAGGTATTATGGTTTAGCCGGGGCTTTTATTTTTGGTATGTTGTTTTCTTTGGCCTTGGTATTGCCTGCCCCAAAGGTGAAAGCATCTTTTTTAGCCGATTTTTTTTTAGGAAGAGTAGAAAACCCTCAGTGGTGGGGTGGAAGGGTAGATGCTAAAATGTGGCTGTATCTGATTGGGGCTGTTCTTTTAGAATTACATGTATTGAGTTTTGTAGCATATCACTGCACCCTTTACGGTTCTGAGGCTTCACCAGGGATATACATCGCTGCAGCACTCCTTACTTTTTTTGTTTGTGACTACCTCACTTTTGAAGAAATACATCTCTATACCTATGATTTATTTGCCGAACGCGTAGGGTTTAAATTGGGTTGGGGTTGTATCGCTTTTTATCCCTATTTCTATACCATTGCCCTTTGGAATACGGTCTATCTCCCAAACCCCAATTGGCCGCCCGCATATTACCTAATGTCTATCCTGATTTTTCTGTTAGGTTGGTCTTTATCTAGGGGGGCTAACACTCAAAAATACTTTTTTAAACGCTATCCTAATCGTGCATTTTTAGGTATTCAACCGCAAACAATCACGGATGGCAACAAGTATTTGCTTGTTAATGGTTTTTGGGGGCTTAGCCGACACATCAATTACCTTGGCGAAATTTTAATGGCTACTGGCATAGCCCTATCTGTAGGCTATCCCACCCAAATAGGGCCTTGGTTGTATCCTTTGTATTATGTGCTGTTGTTGTTTCCGAGGCAAGTGGATGACGATAAACGCTGTGCCCAAAAATATGGTCTACTGTGGGAGGAGTATCTTCAAAAAGTACCCTACAGAATTATTCCGTATGTTTATTGATACTTTTTTTAATGAGTGCAGCTAAGGTTTAAAAGCGCTTATAGATTCCATTTTTGATTAATTTTAATTATGCATCATAGCAAATTATTAGATGCGGTCCAGGTACCATACCAAAGGAGATACAAGTTTAACAAGCGGAGTTGCTTCTGTTTGCTTTTTGTGGCCTTGGCTTTGGTTTTGTCTTCTGTTGTCGGAATTGAATATTCCTGTTTGGAAACAGCAATTTATCCTAGTTTTTATGGCATGCCATTTATTTACAAGCAAAAATCCTTGGGTAGTTCTATGGAAATTTATTATTGTATTTCGGGCTTGTTTATGAATGTTTTGATGTGTTTTTTATTATTGTTACTTATCTGGAAAGCTTTCGGTAGAATGATAGAACGTAATTTGGATGAAGCTGTAGGGCGGCGGGTTAGCCAATTCGTAGCTAGGGCAGTACTTTTTTTATCGACACTCGAAATTATCACAGCATATCTTGGTATTGGTAACGGATTTGCCCCTATGCTAAATTATTGGTACTGGGATATCGATCAATTTGCTAAAGATTCGGACATACATTATCGAGCTAGGGGGTATTTTTTTAATTAAAGCTGTCTCGCAGCGGCATTCAAAAAACCAAATTTATTTGCTGTAATTAATCATACAGTCTCGAGATTAAATTTTCGGGGACTTTCCTTTTTCATCTTAGCCCACTATTCATTAAATTTGTGCTCGTGTATATTATAGATGATGGTATTTAACAATTTATCAATTTGTTTTTTATCTTTAAATAACTAAACTTACCATCCTATTTCTATGGGTACCCTACAAGATTTACAATAAGTACAATCGAAAGATAGTACTAAAATAAATTAGCTTTAAATTTTAGAATAGTATCCATCTGTTCTCTAATCCTCTTTTCTTCTTTTCAATAGTTTCTTTGAAGGGATTTAATTTCAAGCCAATTTTTTATACCATTAAATGATTAAAGACCTAAAACATATTTATACTTTTTTAGAGGGTTTGTTGCGGCATTACCAAGCAGTATTGTATTTAGATACATCAAAAGCTGATCAAATCAGTGCTAAGGGTACAATTGCAGCGATGCAAGGCCGAAAAAAAGTAGATGGTTTTTATGTCGCGACAATTATGATGAAACCAAAGGATGTTCGGCTCTATTTTTTTCCGATTTATACCCACAAAGAACAAATTGCACCTTTGCTTAATGATGAACTCAAGGTGTTTTTGAAAGGAAAGAGTTGTTTTCACATAAAATATCTTAACGATACTATCCAAGAAAATCTGAAGTTGCTTTTTGAAGAAGGGATTTGTTTGTATCAACAGCAAGGGCTTTTAAACCACTAAAAATCATTCAGCAACAATTTATAAATACTATTTATTTAAAAACTTTATTTCAACACACGTAACCCCTTATAATACGTGTTAAAAATGAATCTTTATGAACTATTCTTTACCTTTCAGGATATTATTCCTGTTATTCTTTTTTGTATCTAGCCATTTTCTACAGGCACAAGACCTAGTTAACATCTCCATGACCGTAATTTCGGTCGAGCATGGTGTTGATTGTGGTAACGACGGAATCGGCATAGGGTCTTTAGCCGAACCTGACCCGAGCTATAATATTACAGTGCAAGCACTTCAAGGTGGAACACAAACGGCTTCAGGGTTTATTTTTATAGATTATGAAAATATTGCCTGTGGAACTTTAGGGCGCTCTGACTTACTCGTTAACCAAACTGGGATATGTGCGAATCAGGTAACGGTTAATGCCGACATGTGGGAAGACGATGGCTGTGACGCTAATAATCAGTGTAACACCTGTGGTATTTTTTCGAATGGCGGCAATAGTGACGATAATTGTACAAGTGGAAGTGATAATGCACTCATCCCAGCAGGAACGTCAGGTACTATCAACCTACGGGCAGCAGGTTCGGGTGGTTATGCCGTCAATGTAGAAGTCAATTGGGTACGGGCAGTCATTTCCTCTATAACAGGGAATACCGCTTTGTGTGCCGGTCAAAGTACTACACTAACGGCTACCACCTCGCTTACCACCACAGGTGGCGATTACTATTGGTACGATGCGCCAGTTGGCGGCAACCTGCTTTTTACAGGGCAGAATTTTAATACAGGTCCTTTGGCAGCAGGTACTAGCAGCTATTATGTAGAATACGGTACGGCAAGTTGTGGCACCGAACGTGTACAGGTTGATGTAGTAGTTGGGCTCACTACCGCTCCCACGGTTACGGCAGCTAGTGGTTGTCCAGGGAGCATTCTTAGTTTGTCTGCAGCCGCTGCAAGTGCTACCGGCTTTAATTGGTACAATGATGCTGCGATGTCTACTTTGTTGGGGACGGGCGCTACCTTTAATACACCGCCCTTGGCAGGAACCACTACCTATTATGTAACGGCCTTGTACGGTACTTGTATGAGTACACCGATTCCGGTTATTGCTACCGAACTTCCTGCTCCTGCAGCCCCTTCTACCTCCAATTTGCAGGCTTGTGCCAATGTGGATATCTTATTG
>CAJQQM010000253.1 GCA_905480485.1 uncultured Aureispira sp. | reverse complement strand
TTAAATAAATCTTTATTTGTTTTTTCAAAAACAGCTTTTTATTCAATTTTATTGATTTTTTGCTTGTCGAAAGGAAGCGTTCGATTTTTTAATATTTTTTTAATTATTTTAAATAATCTTAATTAATTGATACTGTTGCTACTAGTGCACCCACGTAGAATGCACTGTCTTTTTTTTTAAATTTTATAGCTAGAAAGTTTTGGAAAAATTAAAAAGCGTCCTATATTTGCATTGCACTAAACGGGGATACTTGTTGAGTAGCTGAGGTCTGGTAGTTCAGTTGGTTAGAATACCTGCCTGTCACGCAGGGGGTCGCGGGTTCGAGTCCCGTCCAGACCGCAAAGCTTTGAAGGAAACTTCAAAGCTTTTTTTTGTTAGGTAACATCCATCAACTGTTTTCGCTTTAATTTGTATATTATATTGTATATATTTTATTCATTAATTATTTCTAATCAGTAATGCACAGCCTCGAGCCTTATTACCGATGGAGGCCTTATTATATCGCTTCCAACGACAAGCGTTCTCCATTTTATGGAGCGCAATACAGTGAATTTGAATTTTCAACAAGTATTTACAATTATTACATTCACCCACAGTGGGATGATTTTGGTTCGGAAACCCTATTTACCAAATTATTGTATGTTAATTACCAAAAGCATTATGCAATCCTTGAAATGTTAGGCGAGTGGAATGATTGTTTGCACAACGATATAATGTTGTTCAAACAAGGTGTTATCGACCGATTGCAAGAGTATGGTATTCATCAATTTATAATTATCGGCGAAAACATTCTTGCTTTTCATGCTTCAGATGATTGTTACTACGAAGAATGGTACGAAGATATTGCCGAAGAAGAAGGCTGGATTTGTATGTTAGGTTTGTCAACACAGGTGATGCAAGAAATGCAAGATTACGGGATTGACCAATACATACTATACGGAGATTTCTTTGAAACCAATTGGCGTCCCTTGAAGCCTGCCGTTTTGTATCAGCATATTGTCCATAAAGTCGAAACCTACCTTTAAGTGTCGCTCGCCTTATTACGCCTAATGGTTTCTGCTTCTATAAATATTCGGTTGACAGCAGGAATAGCTTCTTTGATGGCTTTCTCTATCCGGTCTACCGTTGCTTCTATAGCATCGGCATTCAACTCGTCTTTGAAATTCGCATCTAGATTTACCAATACTTCGTTAGGACCAAAATACAAGCTTAAAGGACGTCTGTACGCAATAACATGTTCATCTTTATCGAGTATATCGGTGATGCGTTTCAAATCATCTTCCATGAGGCCTTCACCAATCAACAAATCTTTGCATTCGGTAGCAAAAAACAACGAAACGCAGATCAATAAAATTCCTATCATTATCGAACCTAAACCATCGAAATATATTATACCTGTCCAATCGGTTAATGCAACGGAAATTAAGGCAATCAACAAACCCAATAAAGCAGCCGTATCCTCAATGACGATTGCAGCAGTCGAGGTGTCTTTGCTGTCGACTAATTCTTGATAGAAGGACTTGTTTCCGCGTGTTTTGTTAAACTCTTCAAGAGCAACTTTAAGCGCTGTTCCTTCAAAAATCATGGCCAAAATCAAGACAAAGTAATTCCAAAATTTGGGATTATGCCAGATTTTCTCGTAAACAATAATCTCTGTTTCTACGGCATGTCCCTGATGTTGATAATGATGCAATACCGCTTCGATACCTTCAAAAAGTGCAATACCCCCACCTAAGGCAAAGATGAGTACAGCGACCACAAAAGACCAGAAATAAACTTCGTTGCCATAGCCATAGGGATGTTGTTCATCGGCAGGTTTTTTACTTTTCTGAATCCCGAAGAGCAATAAAGCGCCGTTTCCGGTGTCGACCAAAGAATGTATTCCTTCAGATATCATCGATGCAGATGCCGTGAAAGAACCTGCTATGAATTTGCTGATAGCGATGAGTGAATTGGCGATAATTGCACCGTAAATTGCTTTTTTGGAAGATCCAGCCATAATTTATGTAGAGTTTAAGAGAAAAACATGCTCAATATAACAAGCAAAAGAAAGACCAACAGCATTTGCAAGGCTGCTTTTGTTTTTTCAGATTGATTTAATGTACTCTCATGCATTGCTTGCTGATTGAGCAAGCTTGCATTTTTTTGTTCTAAATTTTTTAAGTTTTGCTTTGCCGCTTGAATATCTGCAGCTTGCCATTCAATTTTTTGAGCTTGTTCACTTAGCTTATATCCTACATCTTGCTGTTTTGCTTGTTCGCTTAGCTTGGCTTTTTCGAGGGCCTCTATAATGGTATTTTGTTGCCAAAAATAGGCTTGGTCAGACCAATGATTTTTTTTGTTTTCACTATCGATAAACCGAGCGATACGCTTGTCACTAAAGATGTCTTCACGCAAAAAAGGGCGTTTCAGATATATTCCTTTTAAGGTTTTACATCGACTTAGTGCAGCGTACGTTAATCCTGCAGCAAAGTTGCGCCTGTCCAATTTGATATAAATATGATCAAAACTAAATCCCTGTGCTTGTTGAACCGACATCGACCAACCTAAACGTATCGGGAATTGGCTAAAATCACCGACGGTATTTAGGTGATAGCTATTCGATTTAGGGTCCCACTGATGTTCTTTTACAGACCAATTAAAGCGCTCTACTTTGATTGTTTTTTCTTGTTTGCGTTGGCGAATACTTATTTCTAGATAGTTTTCGTAGATATTATAGACGGTTCCTAGACTGCCTTTTGTCCATCGACTTTGGGAATCTTTGTTGACAAAAACAACTTGAGCACCAATTTTGAGACCTAAAATATAATCGCAAGGATATTGTGTCTTTTCTAGCTGAATTCCTGCAACAGCGGCCTTAAAATTCAGCTGAGGACCATCTAATGCATCAAGCTTTTGTTGATTGATATGCTCGGCCGTTTGAGGCATCGAGCAAAGCATAATTTTGTCGACTTTTTGAATAGAATGATCTTGCGTACAGCGCGCATTTAAGGATGTCAATTGGTTTTCGTCGATGCTGTTGTATCGAACGGCATTTAACAAATCTTTGAAACCTTCATCTTGATGACGATAATTTGTTTTTAGCTCGACAAGATGAAATTTAAAATTTTGTTGAAAGCAGCTTGCACCAAAAAAGTAACGCGAAGAATAATGAGCTTGCAATAGTTGAATACTTTTTTTGTCGAGTTGCTCTAGATTAGGGGGTATTTGATACAAATCGCCCATCAAAATCATTTGCTTGCCGGCAAAGGGTCGTTCACTTTTTAGGTAATGACGCAACATAACATCAATCAATTGCATATGATCGCATCGAAGGATGCCAACCTGTTCAATCATAATAAGCTCACAGTGCGCCAGAATTTTTATTTTTTCGGCGCTCAAAGTGGGTATTGCATGCTGATTGGGTACATAAATAGAACTTGCTAAGCCAAAGAAACTAAATATAGATTGTCCGCCGATACGGAGGGCTATCTCAGCTGTTGGGCTAAACAATAGCCATTTTTTTTGAAGGGATTTTCTGATTTGAGCTGCAAGATGTGTTTTGCCACAACCTGCTGCACCTGTCAAAAAAACAGATGCCTTACTATGTTCAATAAGACGTAAAGCAGTTCGTGCGGCTTGATGGTCGGGGTACGAATCAAGTAGTGATTCGAAAGCTGTTTTTTGCAAAGTATTTGTTGATTTAAGACGGCTAAGTGTTGAATCTGTTGAAAACAATAGTCTTTAGATACAGCAGACCTTGTTAATAAATACAATTATAATGATTATAATATAGAAATTACCAAAAGCGGGCTAAGAATTGATAAAGTTGTAACGAGTCTTCGAAGTCTTTACCGTCTAGGAAATGCATACATTATTTTTTTATTTTAACGCAAAATAATAGGTATAGCCTATCATCAGCGTAACAGCATGCAAATTCATATAAGCACTGTCATTGCGTTGACCAAACAAAAACCATGGTGCTTGTATTAAGGGTTCCGTAAAATTAATTAATTGTCTGAAATTTTTGTCAAGGTGCCCATAGGTGTATTTTAATCCTACACTCATTAAGCTTTGTTTGCGTCGCCAGGATACACCTATAGAACTGTGCCATAAATCGACGGGGGCAGAGGTAATAGTAAGCAAACCTTTGCTTAAACGATTATTGGTTCGGACATAACTAAAATCGGATCGAAAACCCATATGCAAACGTATTTTTTTGAGTATTTGCTGTTCCCAGCCTATGGCAAAGTTTAGTACTTGGTCTGCACCGTTGTATACCGACAAAAAATCAGTTCTGAGGCTATCGTAAATCGAAATTTTTGAATCTTCAGCTTGAACCATGGTGTATTCAGGTATGGCCATAAAATACTCGGCTGACAAACCTAACATACCTTTTTTGTAGGTATAACTAACTCCTATACCTATGCTTAAAGGATATTTGTAAACCGTTTTAAGGGTTCTTTGGTCATCGGTACGAACTTTGTCAATCGTGCCACTGCTAAAGGTGGGTAAGTTTGTCTGTAAATCTTCACGATGCACTCTAGATTCTCCCCAAATGGTTATAGAAGGGGCTGTAATGTTCAAACCAAATTTAAACTTACCTGTACGAGCATGTAGTCCAAGTTTGAAAAGGGCCCCAATAGTATTAGATCTTGTGTGCAAATAAAAAGAATTTGTTGCCATATCAACAGGAAATCCCATGCCCACGGTTACTGCATTGCCACTAAGTGCTTTGGCTGAATAAGCAAAGGTGTGCTTCTGCGATCTATAACTAATGATACTCGTTAGTCCAATCGAAAAGTGAGGGCTAAATTTGTACCCAAAACCCAAACAACCCCAGGTTTCTCCTACATTGTTTCTCAATTCTAAGTTACCAATATAATATTCGGAAGTATCGTTATTATTAATAAATTCGACCGCTTGTTCGTGCCGTTGATTCATATCGATGTTTACATTTTGACGCGCCAAAATATTAAAGCCTAAACGCCATTTTTTTTGAGGGTTTTTGCTTAGCAAGCCCGATACCATTTGTTGATACAAGCTTATGCGTTGAGATTTTAAATCAACGTCCGTACCCCCTCCATTTCCAATAAAAATATCCTCGTATTTATAAACCGATGTATTGAGTGAAACCGTACTTTGTTTTATAAATGCAAGGTTGGCAGGATTGTAAAATACAGCTGAATTATCGTCACAACCTGCAATGACAGCACCGCCCAAAAAAGAAGCACGAGCGCCAAATTGATTGGTCCAATAATGGGTGTCTTGTGCCTGCAATTGAGTAAAAAAACAAACAACAAAGATGTAAAGCACAGGGCTTGCCTTGAACAGTAGATAGATTTTAAGCTTCATTTTTTTTATCTTTCGGGACGGAAATAGCAAATTCAAATCCTTTTTCGGTTAGTTTTTTGTAGCGTTCACGATCGAATCGATACAAAAAAGCAGGGCGGTGCGCCACATCTTTTTGGCGTTCGACTTGTATCAGAATACCCATTTTAAGTATTTTTGAACGAAAATTGCGTCGATTTAGATTTTGTCCTAAAATCGACTCGTATAAATTTTGCAAGGCAGTAAGCGTAAATTTAGGAGGAAGTAATTCGAAACCAATTGGTTGGTAGCGGAGTTTTGAATTTAAACGCTGAAGGGCTACATCAATAATTTTTTGATGGTCAAAGGCCAATTGACTCCAAGCACCAAGGGTAATCCATTGCGCATCTGCGGCATCAGTAGCAGCTTGCAAAGGATGTTGTTTTAGGTTTACCAAACCATAGTAGGCTACCGTTATAACTTGCCCTCTAGGGTCTCTTTCTAAGGTACTAAAGGTGTACAATTGCTCTAAAAACAAATCTCTAACCCCTGTTTCTTCCATTAATTCTCTTCTTGCGGCTTGTTCTAAGTTTTCGCCATCGCGCACAAAACCACCCGGTAGGGCCCATTCGTCTTTATACGGTTGAAGGGCTCTTTTTACCAGTAGAATTCTTAAATCATCTTGTTTGTCTAGTCCAAAAACAACGAGGTCAACGCTCAAAAAATGTTTAGTAATTTGCATGCTTTTAAGGCTAAAATCTGATTGCCAAGAAAGGCAGTATTCAAAAAAAATTGTTTTAGAATACCAAAGTAGCAATTTTCAATAAGTATTATCTCTTTTTGGGCTCTAGTACTTCCTCTTTAACGCTAATAAGTTGTCATATTCCCATATTTTTTTTGAAACCGATCCAATTATGTCTAAAAAATGTCTCTTATTTTCTCAAGTTCGATGCTTCTTCTATTTTGTGGTTTATTTATAAATAATTTTAACTAACTTTCGGACCTGCTTGGTTGTTTGCAAGTATTAGCATCAGTCAAGCGCTGATTTTGATTTGTTTAATTGTCTGATTTAGTAATGAAAAAGAAACCTTATCAAGTTCTCTTTGAAGATGAACACCTAGTAATAGTAAATAAAGAAAGCGGGATATTAACCATTCCGGATCGATACAAACCTGATTTACCAAATTTGTATCATCTATTATTGTCCGAATATGAGCAGATATTTATAGTGCACCGTCTTGATAAAGGTACCTCAGGTTTGATATGTTTTGCCAAAACAGCTGCAGCGCATCGTCTGTTAAATATTCAGTTTGAACAACGACTGCCTCAAAAAAAATACCTTACAATTGTTCAGGGAGTGCCCCTCGAAGCCGACGGGCAAATAGATGCCGCCCTTTCGCCCAAAAAAGAAGGCGGTATGCGCGTGGATAAAAAGCGTGGAAAGACCTCTATGACAAGCTATAAGACCCTAGAAGTATTTAAGCATTACGCTTTGTTAGAAGCCAACATTCATACCGGAAGGACACACCAAATTAGAGTGCACATGAAACATCTCGGGCATCCTTTAGCCGTCGATGCCCTGTACAGCAACAAAAGCCAATTATTTTTGTCAGAGATAAAACGCAAAAAATTTAAGCTCAAAAAAAATGCAGAAGAACGGCCTATTCTCTATCGAATACCCTTGCATGCTTATCAGCTATCTTTTAAGCATCCTATTAGCAAACAGCCGATAGCGTTCGAAAGTCCACTTCCAAAAGATATGAGGGCCGTCTTGAATCAATTGCGTAAATGGAATCAGTAATACATCAAAATATAGGCTAGTAAACGTATGTTGCCACAGCAATTTAATATCAATAGAATCAATTCGAATATTCGCAATCAACGCGGAAATAAGTATATTCGTAATTTATTGCTAGCGGTTTTATTACTTTTTGCTACCACTATAATAGGTATTATAGGCTTTGTAGTTATAGACGATTACAGCTTAGCTGAGGCGTTTTATATGACCATCATAACGCTTTCAACGGTGGGTTTTGGCGAGGTGAAACCCCTTTCTACAGAGGGGCAGATTTTTACTGCTATTTTGGTCGTTTTTAATTTGGGAGTTTTTGCCTATGCCATTACAATTATATCCAATTTATTCTTAGAAGGAGAACTTCGTACATTTCTTAAAGATTATAAAATGTTGCGCAAAATTAAAGCCTTAAAAAATCACACTATCGTTTGTGGATACGGACGACATGGCAAACAAGTATGTGAAGAATTGCTTAAATCAAATCATCCTTTTTTGGTCATCGAACCCAATGAGGCTAAGGTGGAAGAGTTAAGGCAGCAACAGTTTTATTTTATACAGGGGGATGCTACGCATGACCATGTTTTGTTAAGTGCCGGTATTCAACAGGCCAAGGCAGCGGTGGTAACCTACATCGAAAATGCGTTGAATGTGTACACCGTTCTTACGGCCCGACATTTGAGTCCTCAACTCAATATTGTCACAAGGGCAAGCGACCATACAACCGAAAAGAAATTAATGCGCGCCGGCGCCAATCATGTAGTCATGACAGAAGTGATAGGAGGCTTTTATATGGCTACCTTGATTAATCAACCTAATGTCGTTGAGTTTTTTCGAATCATTTCAAATATGGGGGAGGTCGCTATACATTTTAAAGAGGTTCAATACAATCAATTACGTCAGCAGTTTAGAGATAAAAAAATTAAAGACCTTAGCTTGCGAACGCAGACAGGTATCAATATAATCGGGGTGAAAAACAAAAAGGGACGTTACGATGTAAATCCTAATCCCGACACCCTTATCGAAAAAGAGATGACCTTAGTAATCCTTGGAGATTTCATTCAAATTCAAAAATTTGTAGATTTGATTATGCTCAAAGAACCTCCGAGTCCTACGGCAGGACTGCAAAGTGCAAGATAAGATTATTTATAAGCCATTTTAAAGCAATTAGTATATGGAAGTGGATAAAATCTGGACCTTATTAGAACAAGTTTGTGACCCCGAAATTCCGGTCTTAACCGTTATTGATATGGGCATTATACGCGCGGTAAATAAATTGGATACTGCTGCCTATGAAATTGTTATAACGCCTACCTATTCAGGCTGCCCCGCTATGGACATGATTGCCGTTGATATCAAGTCTGTTTTGCAAGATAACGGATACAACAGTGTGTCGGTTCGAACGGTGCTAAGCCCCGCATGGACAAGCGATTGGCTGTCAGAATCGGGCAAACAAAAAATGAAAGCCTATGGTATCGCACCTCCGCAAGGAACCGTGCTAGATAAAAATGAATTATTTGCCAAAGCTAAAATGGTTGCCTGCCCTCAGTGCAATTCTTCATCCACCAAACTATTAAGTCAATTTGGCTCAACTGCCTGCAAAGCTATGTATCAATGCCTCGACTGCAAAGAGCCTTTTGATTACTTTAAATGTCACTAAAACCAAAAAATATCTTTATGTCAGTATTGTTCAATATCAAAGAAAACGTTGCTTATATTCAATTTAATCGTCCCAAAGCATTTAACAGTTTCAATCGTAAACAAGCCTTGAGTTTGATCGATCGTCTACAAGACTGTGCCGACAATGAATCTATTCGTACCATTGTCATACGTGGTAGTGGAAAAGCTTTTTGTGCAGGCCAAGACTTGGTTGAGGCAACCGATGATAATGGAATTACCTTCGAACGTATTTTGACCGAGCATTATAATCCTATTATTCGTACCATTAGAAACCTACCCAAACCCGTCATCGCTATGGTAAACGGTGTAGCAGCTGGTGCAGGGGCAAATATAGCTTTTTGTTGTGATTTTACGATAGCGGCTTCTTCTGCCATTTTTACACAAGCTTTTAGCAAAATAGGTTTAGTTCCAGATAGTGGAGGAACGTTAATTATACCTCGATTAGTTGGTTTGCAACGGGCAACAGCTATGATGATGCTCAGCAATAAAATAACCGCTAGTGAAGCCGTTGACATGGGCTTGATTTATCAATCAGTGGCCGATGATGCACTCGAACACACCGTTCATCAATTGGCTACTAAATTGGCAAAAATGCCCACCAAAGCACTCGGCATGACCAAGCAACTTATAAATGCAGGTCTAAGCAATACCCTTGATCAACAATTAGATATGGAAGGTAGCTTTCAGGTAGAAGCATCAGAAACAGCAGATTATAAAGAAGGCGTAGCTGCTTTCTTAGAGAAGAGACCTCCGGTGTTTACAGGAAAATAAATGTATATTCAACAACTCTACACAAATAATAAAATATGAAAATAGGCGTATTAGGGGCTGGTTCGATGGGAATTGGTATTGCACAAATTGCAGCATCGTTTGGCCATCAGGTTATTTTATGTGATAACAGTGCAGCTGCCCTCGACCATTCGATGGCTAAATTGACAAAGATTATGAACCGCTTGGTCCAAAAACAACGCATCACTGAACCACAAGCGCAGCAGTTATTGGGCAATATTCAAACCACCTCCATGCTGAGCGAATTCAATGATTGTGGCTTGGTTGTAGAGGCTATTATCGAAAACCTAGAAATCAAGCAAACAGTCTTTCAAAAAATGGAAGAAGTGGTAACGCCACAATGCATCTTGGCAAGCAATACATCCTCTTTGTCGGTTACCGCTATTGCTGCCGCTTGCAAGCATCCTAATCGCGTCGTCGGGGTTCATTTTTTCAATCCTGCTCCTTTAATGAAACTTGTGGAGATAATACCGGCTGTTCAAACCGATACAGCTGTTGTCAATACAGCTCGTCAATTGGTCGATAGTTGGCAAAAAACTACCGTTCTAGCGAAGGATACTCCGGGTTTTATTGTCAATCGAGTGGCTCGACCTTTTTATGGCGAAGCACTTCGCATACTCGAAGAGGGTATAGCCGATGCTGCTACTATCGATTGGGCAATGACCGAACTTGGCGGCTTTAGAATGGGGCCATTCACCTTGATGGATTATATTGGAAATGATGTTAATTATGTGGTAACCGAAACCGTTTTTAAGGCATTTTATTACGATCCGCGCTACAAACCTGCCTTTACTCAAAAACGACTGGCTGAAGCAGGTTATTGGGGACGAAAAACAGGCAGGGGTTACTATGACTATAGCCCGGATGCGCGCATCCCATCAGCCAATACCGATGCCGGTTTAGGGAAGCAAATTGTTGACAGAATTGTGGTAATGCTCATCAATGAAGCGGCAGATGCTCTTTTCTGGCAAGTTGCCTCTGCCGAAGATATAGATTTAGCGATGACCAAAGGTGTAAATTATCCTAAAGGATTATTGGCATGGGCTGCTGAAATTGGATATCGTCAATGTGTTGATCAATTGGATGCATTATACCATCATTATCACGAAGATCGCTATCGTTGTTCTCCGATGTTGCGACAACTTGCTGCACAAACTGCCAATACGTCTCGATGAAATCAAAACAGAACGAAACAAAAGCTTTTCAGATAGCTCAAAAGATGATGCTTGAAAAAGATGCCTTCAGCCAATGGCTAGGGATTCAAATTCTTAGTATTCGTCCTGGATTTTGTCAATTATCTATGCAGCTCAAACATACGATGACCAATGGTTTTGGTATCGCGCACGGTGGTATTTGTTACGCTTTGGCAGATACCGCTTTGGCCTTTGCTGCTAATGCACACGGGAGACATGCTAAATCCATCGAAACTTCGATAGCCCATTTTCATCCTGTTCAATTAAATGATCAGTTGTTTGCCCGTACGGAGGAACATCAAATTAGTCACAAATTAGGGGTCTACACCGTAGATATTTACAATCAAAATGATCAAAAAGTAGCCTTGTTTAAAGGGACGGTTTACCGCAGTTCCAAAGCTTGGACCCTTTGATTGTTTTGACTGAACTGCATCGGAGTATAGAATTTTATTAATTTGATGCCTTTTTTACCCTAATTTAGAGAAGGAGCCGTCTTTTGATTTTCTTTTTTAACAAAAAAAGTTATTTTTACGCTTCATTCAATTAAAGATTAAATTTACCAAAATGACTCAACTAAGAACAAAAATAGCCGGATTGGGCTTTTACGTACCCGATAATGTGGTCACTAACGACGACTTGTCTAAAGTAATGGATACGAACGATCAATGGATTCGGGAACGTACGGGAATAGAAGAAAGACGTTATGTTACACGCTTTAAAGATACGCCTTCTACGATGGGTACCGAAGCCGCTAAAATAGCTATGGAACGCGCCAATGTAGGGCCTGAAGATATAGATTTTGTTATTTTTGCTACCTTGAGTCCTGATTATTATTTCCCAGGTGGTGGTGTATTGGTACAGCGACAGCTTGGATTGGGTCATTGTGGGGCACTAGACGTACGCAATCAATGTTCTGGTTTTGTTTATGGCTTGTCTGTAGCGGATCAGTACATACGCACGGGTACCTACAAAAATATTTTATTAATAGGGGCAGAGGCGCATTCCCCTGGAATCGATTTTAGTACAAGAGGAAGAGATGTAACGGTTATTTTCGGAGATGGGGCAGGGGCTGCTATTCTTCAGCCTACCACAGAAGAAGGAAAAGGTGTTTTGACAACACATCTGCACGCAGATGGTAACTATGCTGAAAAATTAGCCTTTATGAATCCGGGATCACATTCAGGGGTTTTTACAGGACAAGACGACATTTTCCCCAAAACAGATCCTTATGCATCTTTGATGATTACCCCTCAAATGGTAGAAACCGGGCAGCATTATCCTAACATGGATGGTCAATTTGTATTCAAAAATGCCGTCAAACGTTTTCCAGAAGTAATTGGAGAAGCCCTTCAGGCGACCGGTTTGTCGGTAAAAGATATCGATTTATTGGTGCCGCATCAAGCTAATTTGCGCATCGCACAGTTTGTACAAAAAATACTACAGCTTTCCGATGACAAAGTTTACAATAATATCCAAAAATACGGAAATACAACTGCTGCGTCTATCCCTATTGCCTTGTGTGAGGCTTGGGAAAAGGGTTTAGTAAAAGAAGGTGATTTGGTTTGTTTAGCCGCTTTTGGTTCAGGGTTCACTTGGGCGTCCGCACTAATCAGATGGTAATTAACACTTGTTGTGTTTATATTTAAATTCCTGTTAAACATGGATGCTTGTCTGTTTTTTGGCATTTCTATTGTCTATTCAAAACAGATTTAGTATCATTTTTATATCTTATACAAACATTCTAATCAAATAAATTTATACATTTTATGAAATTAAGAAATTTATTAATACCGGTGACTATTGCTGTACAATCATTGTCTATGCAAGCACAAGAAGCTGCTCCAGATAATTGGTTTAATCTTGATTTTGAACAAGATAAAGTAAGAGGCGTCAGCACAGAAAAAGCCTACGAAGAATTGTTAAAGGGTAAAAAGTCAACGCCCATTATTGTTTCTATAATTGATTCGGGTGTAGACGAAGAACATGAAGATTTGAAAGATGTCATGTGGGTAAACAAAGGTGAAATTGCTGGAAATGGCCAAGATGACGACAATAATGGCTATATAGATGATATACACGGTTGGAATTTTATTGGTGGCAAAGATGGTAAAAACATCAATCAAGACCAACTTGAGGTGACACGTTTGTATGTATACCTCAAAGACAAAAAACGCAACAAAAAAGAAGAAGCTCAATACAAGGAAATCAAAGAAGAAATTGATAAAAAAATAAGTCAAGCGCAACAGAGTGTAAAATACTTTGAAACTATTATTTCCTCTTTAGAAATTATTGATGAAGTTATGGGTGACAAACCTCTAACAATGAACAACTTGAGGGCTGTTAAAGTAGCAGATGACGACAAAAAAACAAAAACAGCGATTCGTACCTACAAAAATATGTTGTACCCACGCTTTGAGGTAGAAGATACGGATACTGTTGAAATTGATGATATTAAAAATCAATTTCAAGGAGCAGCTGATTATTACAATGGTCAAGCCAAATACTACTACAACACCGACTTTGATCCAAGATCAGAAATTGTAGGGGACGATTACATGAACTCTAAAGAAAAAAGCTACGGGAATAATGATGTAACCGGACCTGATGCACAACACGGTACACATGTTGCCGGTATTGTAGCAGCCAAAAGAAATAACGCTATTGGAATGAATGGAGTGGCTAATAATGTACAAATAATGTCTGTTCGTGCCGTACCAGATGGTGATGAACGTGATAAAGATGTTGCCAACGCGATTTATTATTCAGTGAATAATGGCGCCAAAATTATCAATATGAGTTTTGGTAAAGCCTATAAATTTGACAAAAAAGCAGTCGATAAAGCAGTTAAATATGCCGAAAAGAAAGGGGTTTTATTGGTACATGCAGCCGGAAATTCGTCTTTAAATACGGATGAAGAAAATAATTATCCCAACAAATACTGTAAAGACAAAAAAACCAAAAAGCCGTTTGCTAATTGGATTGAGGTCGGTGCTCTTTCTTGGAAAACAGGGGAAGATGCAGTCGCTACATTTTCGAATTATGGTAAGGTAAATGTAGATGTTTTTGCTCCAGGTGTAGATATTTATGCTACGGTACCTGGTTCGGAATACGAAAGCTTGAGTGGTACGTCTATGGCTTCTCCGGTAACTGCAGGAGTTGCTGCTTTAGTATGGTCTTATTATCCTGAACTATCGGTCAAAGAACTGCGCAAGTGCATTGTAGAATCAACGGTAAAATTAAGTGATTTTGTTAGTCTGCCGGGTTCGAATGGAAGCAAACAAGTAGAATTCAAAGATTTGTGTAATACATCAGGTGTTGTTAATGCTTACAAAGCTCTGCAAATGGCAGATAAAATAATGGCGTCTAAATAATTTTCAATTGCCTTAAAAGCAAATGCCATACTCTTCCAAAGAGTATGGCATTTTTTTTGGTTGGTGATTATACGGCAGGGCCAAATATAATTTTTTTTATAAAGTTTTTATGCGTATATTAGCCCTCAATTGGAAAACGTCTAAACCCCGTACCATGTATCTGATTAATAAAACATTCTATATTTGTGGGCTGTTCTTTAGTTGCCTTGTGGCTCTGCCGTTAATGCTAAGGGCACAAGACTCCTTAGTATTCGACCCTATCGAAGCTGAATACATTGACTACTTGCCCAAGTATCAGCAAGTCAGTCAAAATTTTATTATCTCTAAAATTGCCTATACACCACAAGAAATTATTTTATTTTTTCATTGTGTGGTCAACAAAGATAATGACACGCTTCGTTTTTATGGGCAAGACCGTTCATTGGTTTGGTATTTGAGCAATCAAAGTCGGGCCGAAAGCAGCACATCTTCCGATTACAAACAATCAGCACAAGTCTACAACATTCGCTTGAATGATGAATTGATTCGTGCCAAACTTAACAAGCGTTCTAATACTGACCTTGCAGGTCAAAGAGGCGATATCATTAGTTGCGAAATACACTTCAAAAAAAATAAAACACCCTTGCGTTCCCTGTACCTTCTCGGCGGCGATTGCTTTTTTGGTGACCCAACCAAAACACGTTTTAATTGTCTTGGTATTCTAGTTAAATCGAAAGAATCCGGCTTGCTGAGTAATCCCAAGCAAATGTTATCCAATTTCGATCGCTTTTATAGCCAATCTAATTTCGTGAAATACCCCGATATCAAAGAGTCAACTACCCTAGCGCAACAAGCTACGCTCGACAAAAAGGCAATCGGACAAAAGGTAGAAATGAATAAGGACCCTTTCGAAAAACACCTACAACCGATCAATTATATGCCACATATGTTGATAGGACAAGAAGATTTTAAATGCAATGAACGGGTCATTATGACGGATGTTCATTTTCATGAGAAACGGCCTGATTTTATATCGAGGTCTAAAGCTTTAGCTTCGTTGAATTTATTAATCGACTACTTAAAAGTTTACGAAGACAGCAAAGTAGCGATTCATGCCCACACCGATATACACGGTAACGCATTTAGTAATCTAGAGATTTCGAACAAACATGCACAGGCTGTCAAAAAGGTATTGTTGTCGAAGGGTATTGACACGAATCGAATAATTGCCATACACCACGGCGGGGCACAAACGCTTTTGCGCTACAAAAATGGCAGTGCTATGAACCGAAGAGTAGAAGTTGAAATACTGTGCAATGAAACGGCAAGCAAACGTTAGTATTGTATACAAGGGCCTTATTTATTAAGGTTGTTGCGCCGAAAATTAGAAGGGCTTGCACCGCTGTGTTTTTTAAAGAAATTGGTAAAATGGGGTGGTTCTAAAAAGGCAAGTTGATAGGCTATCTCTTTGACGGACATCGAACTGTATACAACGAGTCTTTTAGCTTCAATCAATAATAACTCAATCAAAAAACGTTTCACGGTCATTCCTGTTCTATCTTTCACTACTGCATTAATTTTATGTAGCGACAGATGCATCTTTTGTGCATAAAAATCGGCTGAACGTTGTGTGGTAAAATTGGATTCCGCCAATTGTATAAATCTTGTAAACAAATCACTATTTTTGTCGTTTTCGAGGCCATCTTGTTGCGTTTGGTTGTTCTTGAAAACAGATATAAACAAAGCTAAATTCGAAAGCAAAGCATATTGGTTCTGGTTTTTTTGTTGCGCCAAATATTGACAGGCCTTTGTAAGCATTAGGGCTTCTTCAGTTTGTACGATGACGCCTGCTTTTATTTTTTTATTGTAATTAATCCAATTAAAAAAACGAAAAACTAATGGATTTGATTGAATCAGCAATGGACTTATTTTGATAACAAATCCTTTTGAATCTTCGGATTGTAAAACCTGATGTAATTGATAGGGGCGCACAATTTGAAGACAATTGTTGGAAAGGTCAAATTGCTCAAAATCAATGGTATGTTTACCGCTTCCTCCATAAAAAAAGAACAATTCATAAAAAGGGTGGCGATGCAAGTCGGTATCTAAATCTTCTTTAGAACTTTTTATTTTTGCGATGGCATAATTCGTCGAATCAAGTTGCATAGGATTAATTTTAAACGATATTCAGACAAATATAAATAGAATTTAGTCATAAACTTTTCCAAATTGGTAACAAAAATAGGATTTAAGTCATTGACCTATATAATTTAACCCTTTTTTTTGTGTATATTGAAGGTAGAAACAGCCTTTAATTTACAATTTTTTTTGTCAATTGTTCCAAAATTTTTCTTATGTACCGTTTATATAATGTCTTGGCAATAGTTCTATTTTATTGTCTCAGTGCTTGTCAGCAAGCACCACCGGTAAATGCTGATTTAAGTTTAAAAGACTTAAGTGAAAGCCTAGAATCGGTAGAAATGATAGCACGCGGAGAAGGTGACGATGCACAAGGTACCGAACGAAATACCGCACAAAACAACCTAGAACAACAAACTGGTGTACTCACTGCAGGTAGATGGAGTGACCTAGATAATTGGAGTTTCTGGCAACAACTTATGCAGAAGGAGCTTTTTTTTAGTTTTCAGGAATATTGGTCAATGTATCCCAATCAGCGTTATGCCCTAGAACTTTTAGATGCGCATCAAAATGCTGTTTCTGATTGTCAAGTGCAACTACTAGACGACAAACAAACTGTTCTATGGCAAACACGAACAAATAATGCAGGCAAAGCCAATTTATTTTCAAACCCTTTCGTGCAAAGTATCAAATTAGCCAATCAAATTCAAATTAATTATGCAGGGGAGAACTATTCTTTAGATGCCAAAATATTTGCGCAAGGCGTCAATCGTTTTACATTGCCTGTTGAAGCAAGTCCACCTCCTGCACAAATCGATTTAATGTTTATAATTGATGCAACGGGTTCAATGGAAGATGAAATTAACTACCTAAAAAATGAGTTAGAAGACGTTGTACAGCAAATCAACAGCAGGCTTCCTGAACATCGCCTTCAAACGGCATCTGTATTTTATCGAGACAAAGGCGAAGAGTACATCATGAGGTCCTCCGATTTTACCACCGAAATCAGTCAAACCCTTCAGTTTTTTCAAAAGCAGCATGCCAAAGATGGAGGAGATTATCCTGAGGCCCTTGATTTAGCCCTAGAAGAGGCTATCAATAATCAAAATTGGTCTAGTGACGCTACGACACGTTTGGCCTTTATAATGATGGACGCGCCTCCACACCACGATTTAGATTCTAAGTCAAAGATGCAAAAAGTTGTTAAGAATGCTGCCTCTAAGGGCATACGACTTATTCCTATTGCTGCTTCAGGAATAGACAAAGAGACCGAATTTTTAATGCGTTTTTGTGCCATGCTTTGCAATGGAGAGTATGTATTTATTACCGACCACAGTGGTGTTGGTAACGGACACATCGAACCTACAATTGGAGATTATCGCGTACAGTTTCTTAATGATTTGCTTGCAGACCTAATCGTTGAAGCGGCACAAAACAAAAATTCAGCAATACAATAAAGGATACAAAGCCTTTAAAAAGTCCGATGCTGTACAGCATCGGACTTTTTTTATGCCATACGATAGGTTTTTTTTGGCCTTAATTTTTTGTATATTTGTTACACAAACCAAAATTCAAACAATCTATGGTAAAAATTGGTGATGTTAATTTAGGAGATTTCCCCCTTTTGTTGGCCCCTATGGAAGATGTTAGTGACCCGCCTTTTAGGGCTTTGTGCAAACAACAGGGTTGCGATATGATGTATTCAGAATTTATTTCTGTTGAGGGCCTAATTAGAGATGCCCAAAAATCGGTAGAAAAACTAGATATTTACGACTATGAACGTCCTATTGGTATCCAAATATTTGGCGCCAATATGGATTCTATGATTCGTGCTACCGAAATTGTCGAAGAAGCCAATCCCGAAGTTATTGACATCAATTATGGTTGTCCCGTCAAAAAAGTCGTTTGTAAAATGGCTGGTGCAGGTATTCTACAAGACATTCCAAGAATGGTAAAACTGACCGAGGCCGTTGTAAAGGCAACTAATAAGCCGGTCACTGTTAAGACGCGATTGGGATGGGACGACCAAACTATTTTTATCGAAGATGTAGCCGAACGATTACAGGATGTGGGGATTCAAGCCTTATCTATTCATGGCCGAACGCGCAAACAAATGTATAAAGGTGAGGCGGATTGGGAGAAAATCGGGAATATCAAAAATAATCCACGAATTAAAATTCCTATCTTCGGGAATGGAGATATCGATAGCCCGGAAAAAGCGAAATTATACCGCGAAAAATACGGTGTTGACGGTATTATGATAGGTCGTGCGGCTATTGGCTATCCTTGGATATTTAGAGAAATCAAACATTATTTCAAAACGGGAAACTTATTAGCTCCTCCGACAATTCATGAACGGGTAGCCGCAGCAAGAGAACATTTGCTAAAATCTGTTGAATGGAAAGGAGAAAAGCTAGGGATACTTGAAATGCGTCGTCATTATACCAATTATTTCAGAGGATTAAGAAATGTAAAGTCATACAGAATCAAATTAGTAACCGCCGAAAACACTGCCAATGTATTAGGTATTCTCGAAGAGATTGAATCGGTATATGCAGCTACTATATTTTAATGAATGCACGCACTTCTATCAATATCCTAGAACAATATCGTTCGGATTACCAATTAAAGAACCCTTCAATTTCTAATGTATCTGTTGCTTGGCATTTGCAGCACAGTTTGTTGGTGGCCAATTCTATCATCAAACTATTGGTAAAGTCGAATCCCCAAGATTATCGTGCTTCTTATCACTTCAAGAAATCCCTATTATTATTTCTTAAGCGTATCCCTCGCAAAAAGGCCAAGGCTCCCAATACAATGTCTCCTGATGATGCAAATATTCTATTGTCTGACATCGATATTTTGTTTGATAAAGTTAAAGATAGGTATCAACAAATCGAGAACTTACCTCGAAATGCTTATTTCAAACATTTTTATTTAGGGAATTTACGCAAGGCAGAAGCCCTACAATTTATTGCGATTCATACACAGCATCATATTCAAATTATTGAAGATATTATCAAATCTAGATAATAATGATCTTTTCAATTTTATAATATTGGGTTAAATGCTTAGTGAGTTATCAAAAATTCTGCATTTATATAAATTACATAATAAATATTTGTATAATTTGGATTAAGCATACATTTTTTGTACTTTGTATGTACTTTCCCCCTTTTCAAGCATTCAAATTGTTTTTTTACAAAAATTTACATATGCAGAGAAGATTTACAACTAAATTTTTAATACTATTTATTTTTCTTGCATTCAATACGGTTATCGCACAAGATATCAATAGTATTATTGCTGATTATTTATCTGAACAGCATCAGCAGCTACAAGTAAGGGCTAGTGATATAGCCGATTTTAGCATACATTCCGAACAATTTTCTAGACAATCTGGCCTAACGCATGTATATATACGGCAAAAATGCCAAGGTATTGATTTATTTAACGGTTTGGCTAATTTGTCAATCAATTACGGACAAGTACAATTTGTTGGCAACAACCTCGTAGCCGATATTTATTCCAAAGCAAATACCAATCAAGCGGCTTTGAATGCACAGCAGGCACTTAGTGCAGCTTTGCAGTATTTGCAGATTAGTCCACCTAGTAGTTACAGTCTACAGACTCTCACACAGCATCGTTTTATTATCGATAAATCGAGCTTTTCTCAAGAGGATATTCCACTAGAATTGGTGTATTTTGCAACCGAAGACGGACGCTTACGCTTGGCTTGGGATTTAAGTATTTTGCCCATCGATGGACAGCATTGGTGGTCTTTGCGTATCGATGCAAGCGATGGTTCAGTACTAGAACAAGATGATTGGATGGTTCAATGCAAGTTTTCGGACTGCAAGCAAGCAAGTCATAGGCAAAAACGTTCTATCTTAGTCAATAAGTCCAAAACTAGCCTCAGTAATGCTTCAATGGCACCTGCTGCCGATCAATACAATGTATTTGCGCTGCCATTAGAAAGCCCAAACCATGGTAATAGAAGTCTTGTAACAGGCCCTTTTGATCCCCTAGCTTCTCCTTTTGGATGGCATGATATAGATGGCGTAGCTGGGGCTGAATTTAGTAATACAATTGGAAACAATGTATTGGCGCAAGAAGATGCTAATGGTAATAATGGAAACGGTCTACGGGTGGATGGAGGTGCTAGTTTATTGTTCAACCCTCCACTCAATCTCAATCAAAACCCAGCGAATTATCAAGATGCTTCTATTGTTAACTTGTTTTATATGAATAATATAATGCACGATATTTGGTATCAATATGGTTTTGATGAAGCTAATGGAAATTTTCAGGAAAACAATTATGGACGTGGAGGAACCGCCTCCGATCGCGTTAATGCGGATGCGCAAGATGGTTCAGGACTAAACAATGCTAATTTTGGCACGCCACCCGACGGTGGTAATCCAAGGATGCAAATGTTTTTGTGGTCGGCGCCTGCAGCTAGTAATTTAATGACGGTCAACAGCCCTAATGCATTGTCAGGTGCCTATCAGGCAGCCCTCTCTACTTTTGGCCCTGCTGTTCCTAACACACCTATTAGCAGTGACTTGGCCTTGGCTGACGATAATAATCCCGATGATCAAGATGCCTGTCAAGCCTTGGTTAATGCAGCTGCATTAAATGGTAGAATTGTGGTCATTCGTCGTGGAGCTTGTAGTTTTGTGTCAAAAGTTGCAGCGGCAGAAGCAGCCGGAGCCTTAGCTGTTATTATGGTAAATAATGTTGGAGGCGCTCCTATTACAATGGGAGGTGCTGATCCGGGCATAGGAATTCCTTCACTCATGGTATCACAAGCTGACGGCGAAGCACTTATTACCGAATTATTGGCCTCTAATACGATCAATGCCACTTTAGTAGATCCCGGAGGGCCTTTTCAACTAGATGGTGATTTTGATAATGGAATCATAGCGCATGAATATGGCCATGGAATCTCTAACAGATTAGCCGGAGGTCGAAACAATTCGGGCTGTTTGAATAATGCAGAACAAATGGGAGAGGGATGGTCAGATTGGTTTGGATTGATGTTGACCATAGAACCTGGCGATCAAGGTGCTGACCCTAGAGGTATTGGTACCTATGCAATTGGAGAACCTACCTCAGGCAATGGAATAAGACCACTACCATATTCGACTAATACAGCCGTAAATAATGTTACCTATGCTATCACTAATAACACAGGGGCTATTTCTCAACCGCATGGAATAGGTTTTGTATGGTGTACTATGTTGTGGGATTTGTCTTGGGCTTTTATCGAAACCTATGGCTACAACAACGATCTTTACAATGGGAACGGGGGAAATAATATGATCATGGAATTGGTGATCGAGGCCTTAAAGCTTCAAGCTTGTGACCCTGGATTTGTGGAAGGTCGAGACGCTTTATTAGCTGCAGATTTGGCCCTAAATGCAGGCGTCAATCACTGTTTGATTTGGAATGTTTTTGCCGCTAGAGGTGTTGGTTTTTCTGCTGATCAAGGAAGCCGAAATAGCCGTAGTGACCAAGTAGAAGCCTTTGATATGCCACCGCTAATTACGAGCCCTCTAATCAATTGTATTAGTTCTATTTCGGCTCAATTGCCACTTGATATGTTAGCCTTTGAGGCAACGGCTATCCACAACACTAAAGTTGCCTTAAACTGGACAGTAGCCAACGAGTTTAACAATCAATACTTTGAAGTACAACGTTCGGTAGATGGTCAGCATTTTGAATCGATTCAGCGTATCTATTCCTTAGGAGATTTTGCCGATACCAGAAATTACAACTTTGTAGATGAAAGTCCATTAGCAGGGAGGTCTTATTATCGCCTTAAAATGATTTCTACACAAGATATAAGCAGTTACAGTCATTTACAATCTGTAAAAATCAAACCTGGTCAATCGATACAAGTGTTTCCGAATCCTAGTGACCAACAACTCTTTGTCGTGATAAATTCTTCACGCAGTTCTAAAATAAGTGTTTGTTTTTACAACTCGACGGGCACAAAAATTTCCCATTCTATTGTTCCGACCAATATTGGACTCAACAACCTTGAATTCGATGTTGCATCGTTCCCCTCCGGAACCTATATGCTTGTTATTAATGATACCCAAGGTAATTTTAATTACAGTAAGCGCATATCTATCCATTAAGCTTGAATCACCTCCTTAAACATGGACAGCTGCCCAAGGGGCAGCTGTCTTTTTTTTAGACGCTTAGGCTAGCTATTGGAGTACTCAGTTGATAATTGGCCAAATCATTATCCAGATTTATTCCTTGCGTTTTTAAGGCCTGCACACGGTATAAATAGGCGGCCCCTTCCATAATGTGAAGCGCAATATCGGCGGCTTCTCGGTTTTGATAAGCTTCGAGATAACTGCCTTTGGCCCAATCATTAAAAGCACCCATAGAAGGACCACACCAGATTTGCATGTCGGTCAGACGCTCTTTTACACCCTTATTGGCCCAGTTCGAAGACAAACCAAGATACCAACGAAAGATTAAGGCCATTTTGCGTTTTGGATTGTCTTGTGCACGTTGAATTTGACGCGGGTCTCTTTCGTTAAAAAAGTCAATACATCCTTGCCAAACTTCATCAAATGTTTTCTTGAATACCGTTTTTTCTATCTTTAATCGGACTTTTTCATCTATTTCATCAATAGAATCATGTTTCATATACAATTCATACAATTTTTTAGCCCGAGGGCCAAATAGGGTGCCCCGTTTTAATACTTGTAATTCTACACCCATTTCGAACATATCAGAGGCGGGTGCCATCATTACGTCTGTCTGACTTACGGTGGCCAATAGTTTTCGGACATGTTCAGAGGTTCCTGCCTCGACACAAGCTTGATTTACCGAACCAGTAACAATATAGGCAGCCCCCATCATAAACGCAGAAAGTGCCGATTCAGGGGTTGAAATGCCCCCTGCAGCGCCTATTCTAATCGGGAAATCGAATTGATGCTTTTGCATCATTTCATCTCTCAAGCGTACAATAGAAGGTAAAAGGGCAACTAGCGGTCTGTTGTCGGTATGTCCTCCAGAATCCGCCTCAACCGTGATATCATCTGCCATCGGAACTTTAGCAGCTAACTGAGCTTGCAAGGCTGTAATTTTTCCCGCCTCCAATAGTTGGTTCAGGTATTTGATTGGAGCAGGTTGCATAAAATGACTCGCCACTTCTTTGCGGGAGATTTTAGCAATTACTTTATTATTAATAACGGTTTTACCATCGGCGTCTTGACTTAAGCCAGCTACCCTGTAATGTACAATATTAAGGGTTAAGTTGAGAAAAGCAGATGCTTCAACTACCCGAACACCTAAACCTAAAAAGTGTTTGACTGCACCCTCTTCCAAAGCAGGTTCGTTCGGACTGTGTATAAGGTTGACGGCATAAGATTCTTTAGTTAAGGCTGCTTGTATGGTTTTAATTGCTTTTTCTACGCGGCTTGGAACCAAGCCTGCGGCACCAAAAGACCCGATTAAACCCGCTTTACCCATCGCTATTACAAGCTCTTCCGAAGCAATTCCATTGGCCATTGCTCCTGTTTTATAATTGTATTTTAAGGCATAATCTGCTTGGAAACTAGAATCGCCTAATTGATGCGCCTCTAAGGGGGCAACCATTCCTAATACTTGCAAGCCTTTATCTTCAGTTGTCAACGAACCTGCGTTTGCAACACCAATTCTACCGGCATGGTCCTCAACAATAAAACAATTGTCTGCTGTATTTCTTAGTTTATGCTGTATTCCTTTAGAATCAAAAGAAATAGACCGCGGCGAACCTTTCCAAAACAGTTGTTGTTTAACTCCTTTAAATGTGATCATTTTTACTAATTTATTGGTCTTTTTAAGATTTTTTAATGAAAATAAGCTATTATTTAAGCCTCTTCGATACCTAATGCAAGGTCGCTTATTTGATAAATTCTAGTTTGCTCATTCCATAGATAAGCATCTCCAATTATTACTAATTGTTTTCCTTGTTTCTCTATAGATTTAAAATGTACTTCACAGTGCATATTTTCAACACCCAACAATATTTGCCCACGATATTTCCAATTAGTGGTATGATGTTGTACTTGTACAAATTTTGGATTTTTGAAATCTTTAGCTAAATTTTGTTGAAGGGCATAGGTTTGCATAGCTTGTAAGATAGCCTCTACACCTAAGGAACCTGGCATTACAGGGTCTTGATAAAAATGACAAGTAAAGAACCAATCGTAGGTATTCACTTTTTTAGAGGCATGCAAGTATCCTTTGCCATATTCTCCACCATCTTTCATAATCTTAAGCTCATCTATAAGCCATAATTGATCCCCTGCTAATTTTAAATGCGCTTTGTTTGGGGCGGCTTTAAAGAGTTTCATTTTGCCATACAATGAATCGAGTTTGAGGTGCATATATTGTTGCTTCTCTATTTGCTGACTTTGGTACCATGCTGCTATTTCTTTACCATTGTCAAGCCCAACTTGTTGTGCTAAGGCTTCTTCTGGAAAAAAGCCAAAAGAAGATTTTCCACGATAAAACACCTGTCCATCGATGGTCAATTCGAAGGTGTAGTTTTGGAGTACGGTACCTGCCAACGATACAGAAGAGGTCATCACAGCTTTGTTAAAAATAGTTTTTCCACGCCAGTCGGTCCCCTGTGGCAAGTCAAGCATCTCACCCGTACCATCTAGATTGCGAAAAAATAAATTGGCATCAGCAAATGGCAAAGTAGACCCCATATAAGCCCCTAGCAATCCGCAGGGTTGCAAAGCAATTTCCATCAAGATCGAATAAGGCATGGTATGACTGTTATTTTGCTCATAATACCAAGCATCTTCGGGTACGTCGTATTCGGCATAAATGGTGGCCGGTTTTTTGAAATTAAGACGTTCTCCGTCTATTTTAATTACTCTGGATATGAGTTGCAAGTCGGTATTAGGTTGTCTTGATACCGTACGACCGTCGTAACAAGCAAAATCGGGACCAAAACATTTAGACAAATTGTCTAGGGCGAAGGTCGTAATATCTTTTTCGTTAAGCAGCGCATCCTCTGAACGAGGCGCAATGTAGACATCGGTCGACTTTTCTAGATACTTAGGATTCGTTTTTTCTCTAAGTTGCAAGCCAAGATTTTCGAAATGTACAGTAATAATTCCGTTGGATACAATTTCTAAATCTCCTATTACGTAGGGATTCGGGACCAAGCCAATTTCTTTAATTTCTAATCTATAAATCAATTTGCTATCCTTGGACGGTATAACTTGTTTGCGGCAACGAACCTTTTGTGGCAAGTCATATATAGGTTGATACCTTGCATCTTTAGTTAGGCGTTGTAAACCAAGCATAAGCATAAAAAAGCGCAATAAATTACCACCACCTTCGGCTTGTAACGAACCTGCTAGTACTTGATCATCTCTAAAATGACATGGGAAATACCAGGCATCGGGCGTCATGTTTAATTCGGCTTCTATATAGCCTAAGCCATAGGCACCTCCTTGCAAATCAACCTCTGTAATCTTATCCAACATCAAAATCTTTTCAGGCGCAAGGACCAAAGATTTGTTACGACCATTAGCATAATAAGAATCGTTCCCAAAACATTTTTCGATATCACCATTGATAAGATGCCTTAAATCTTCAATATCAAAAGAGGTTTTTTCTGTTTTGAGTAAAGGCGTAAACCTTGGTTTTTTGGCATTTGATTTGGCCTTTATTTCATCTTCTGTATACACAACACCGTTTCCTTCGTTTAATTGATCATCGGTAAAAAATCCTGCGCAACCATTGCGCATTTTCAAAACCAAACGATCTTGAACATAGCAATCATAACTAAAAAAGAACAATAGATTATCGCCGTTTCTTACAAATGAATTGATAGATATATCATAACGCAATGTTTGTCCTTCAAAAGGCAAATCATCCATAAAGGTGAGGGTGCAATCTAGTAGCCTGTATACCAAATCTCCTTTGTTTTCAAAATCTATTCCTAAGTAAGAAATAAGCATTAAATCACATTGTCCAGATTCTACCGATACAGCCCAGGGAATTTGACCGTCGGTCGTAAACCATGCATCGTAGGGTATGTCGTATTCTGTTTGCATACTACAAGGTTTAAATACACCTGTTTGCGCTTTTAGGTCGGTTACCCGACTCACCAACAAATAAGGATGCATCGGCAGCATAACCCTGCGTTTGTATTGATCGATAGCTGCATAATCGGCGCCAAATACATTCGCAATTTTACCGCTAGCAAACTCTTCTAAGTCTTTTTGTGAAAAGACAACCTTTTTGCCCTTAAGTTGCTCACCAGATGAATAATCTTGTAATTTAAGTCCGTTTTCTGCAATTTTTTGTTGGTTGGTCTTGACGGAATTTATTGTTTTAGTTTCCAAAATATTTGCTGCTTTTTGAGTAGATGAATGAATGTGTTGTGTATAGTTGTGGCTAACAAGTGAAGTGTTTTCTGAGACTTCTGCAGTAGCTAATGTACCTATTTTGAGGCTATTCTTCTGAACAGTCGAAATAGGTTTTCGTTTTAGATTTGAAAATTGTTTGATGTTTTTGTCCTGCAAAATATAATCGAATATTCGCTGTCCTCCAGGGCTAATTTTTTTATTGAAAGAACGTGCTGTTTTGAGAGATGATTGTACAGGGTACAGGATGCTTAAATCCATATCTACGCCATGACTAACTAAAGAAGCAAGCACTTCGAACAAGCTTTGACTATCACTTTTTCCTTTCTTGTTCATACTTATTGCTAAGTGTTC
>CAJQQM010000252.1 GCA_905480485.1 uncultured Aureispira sp. | reverse complement strand
CCCCTCCTCTTTTGATAGGTAATTAGCTAGAAGCCTAACTGCGGTAGGGTAGAAAAAACTGGTAGATATATGCCTTATCCCCAATTATCCAATTTTTTAAAATATCCTTTTAATATCCATTATTTAATGGTATATTGAGCTGAATTTTTCAACTTAAAACGAAACAACATCTATGGCTTTTAGGCACAAAAAGAAAATTGACGAAATACTGGCAATGGGCTTTATGGAATATGCCAAATTTCTCAAAAAAGAAATAAGGAGGGCCGAAAAATCGGGTGCATTAGATGCCGTGGTTTGTTCCGATCATACCTTTTCTGACGGCAAAGAATCTGCCCTTTTATTATTTGGCAAATTTACAGGAGAATTGGCAAAATTCTTCAAAAAAAATAAAAGCAACGCTGGCTTTGCAAAAGGTAGGTGTTACTTTGAACAAACAGAAGAAGGAGTAACCATGCATGTGGCGCTCAACGCCGGGAAAGGCAAACCCGACAAGGTAAAAAAAGGAGGTAAAAAACTCTGGAGCTAGCTGGGTCTGAATACCGAATTCTACAAAGGCGAGCTGCCTCAGCTAAGCAAAGACCCGGACAAGTCAACTATCGGTGAAGAGACTTTGAAAGAACAAGTGGATGCAGACAATGATCAGCAAACCATAAAATTGCTTATCAAAAATTATAAGCAGACAAAGACTGTGCTCTTCCAGAAGGTTCTTCCGCTAATCAAAAATAAAGAAACAAAGGACACAGCCTACAGCAACCAACATTTCGATATCGCAAAGGCAGCCTTCAAAGCAGCAGCCTCCTTGGTAGACAAGTTCGATGAATTGCCCGATAAAAAACTTCAGAAATTTCAGCAAATACAAGAAACTGTCAACAAAGACTACCCCCAACTGAAACGCATTGCAGCAAAAATAAAAAAGGCTTTGATGGAGAATAATGTGGTGGATGTAGAACTGAAGGACAACCTGACTGACGAAGAACAGGCAGCATCTGTTGAAATATCGATGCAAGCACTGAAAGTAGAGTTCGAAAAACTCGAAGCACTGAAAGAAAAGGCTATGGAGGCTATTCGTTACTTGAAAAAACAATAAACATCGAGACCATGAATGAAGAAAATATAATAGAAATATATCAGGAACTACTCAAAAGTATAGAAAAAATTAAAACCAGTGGTCATACTCTGAGCAGTGGTCAGCAAATTCAATTGAGTCAATATGAAACAATAGTCGCCGACCTGAAAGCTATTGCCGATAAAAAAGGCTTCGGTGATCAGATGATTGCCAATGACGATATCAAAATAATGGCTGCAGATGATCTTTTTCAATTAATTGAAGCAACCTCCTTGAATGCAGGTCTAAAAAAAGCACTAAAAGAGGAGATCGGAAAGGATTTTACAGATAAGAATCTCTCAAAAGGAAAATTTTGGAAGGCTCTAAAATTGATGGACAAATACTACCTGGCTAATGTGGACGGTGTTAATGCCGTCAATATTAGCACAAGAATGAAAGGACAGTGGCAAGAAATTTTTGGCATAGAAATAAAAGAACTAGACTTAGTAGCCCTTGCCTATCAGGAATCTGCAGAAATAGCATTGTATCAGGAAATCCGAAAATTACAGGAAAGCAATTGGACAACTTCTGCAAAAAAATTGGATGGCTATTTTGTTGAAGCTTTTAAAGGAAAAAAAACATGGTTGCTCGCAGCTGACAGTGCAGAAAACGCTTCTTTGCAGCTGAAAATAGATTTAAAAGAGTACAAACTCCCCGACAAATTTCGTAAATCCATTGTACTGAAAAATGGAAAAGTAATGATAAGCGGAAAACTTGGATTTACTGCCCCTGTATTAGGAAGTATGCAGGAAAAAGTTTGCAATGAATGGATAACCCTGTTTGGTCAGGGAATCAGAAATACTATTTCGACCAATTTCAAAGATATTGCGAAAAAAGGCCTCTCTCCAAAAGGTTCTACAACTGCAGGTACAGTAGGATTTACACTGAATTTGCCCTTGGGTATTACCCTCACCGCAAAAATTGACGGGGGCAAATCCAACTGGTCTGACGTTTATACCAACGCTAAAGAAGGCGCAACGGGCGACTTGCCTTCCCTCTTTGCCGTCCGCTTTAGCATTCAGGTAGATGTCAAAACTTTTATTCAAGAAACAGCAACGGAAGGTGGTCTTAAAGGGACAATTCTTGACGACAGTTTATGCAAGCTTGCTATCAGTGGAGGATGGGACTTATCTATCAATTGGGCATCCTTTGCTGAAGTGGAAATGAATAATAATAAGGTAAATCGTTCCAAAATTACTGCAAAAGATATTGAGGCAGACAATAAAATAGCACAACAAATCAGAGACAAGCAAGATGAATTGCTGAAACATGCTGATGAAATGGCAGATGTTGTTGATAAGAAAGATATCAAAGCCATGAAAAAATCTGCTAAAAAAATGCAGGACAGTGCCTTAGATATTCAAAAATTGCTGGACAGTCACGATTTCAATGATAAAAAAGTACGCAAAGCGGTGAAAAAAAATGTTGAAGAAGTTTCAGCAAAGATCTATAAAAAACTCTCCGGGCCAATCAGCGAAATGACCAAAGCTTTCAAGTATTCCAAAGCTATTGCTAAATTTATCCCGGGTCTTAATGCCTTGTTGACGATTTATGAAGTAGCAACTTTCGTTATTGGTTTTGTTAATTGGTTCAATAGCATTGAAGCCAAAAACTGGGAAGATTATTTTATTGCTGCAGGCGAATACCTCAGCAAAAACTTCGGGGGTTGGCACCGGTGGCTAGACAAAAAATTAAGTCGATAAAAAGCACCAAACAATCTCTTTTATTAACCAAATTTAATCTGTATATTTAACTGCAACACCATTCGTATCCACAATGGATGAAAAGCATGAAATAATGGAACAGAGTTCACCCCACACAATAGTTTGTTTCCCAAAAATGAGCCCTGAACTGATCATGGACTGTGCTTTTAATATAGGGATTTCATTATTAATGCTGTATATGATCAATTTGCCATTGTCCTCCTGCTTGAGTCAATACCCGGACCTATGCAGGGTTTTGTTGCTAATATTGTTCTGCCTCTTGGTATCCTGTCTAATTTTGAGTTCCGAACATGCCTTGCCTATCTCATCATTCAAAACAGTCAACAAAATAAACTATTTTGAACTGCAGGAAGATAGGATACGGGTAGTCCCTCGTTTTGATAGGTATTTGCCGCAGGTATACGAAATAAGGAAAATGAAGCAGGTAACATTGCTGCGCAGGTATTCAAAATTATGGCCCGACGCTTATACCGTCAGGCTAGATTTTAAAGAGGAATACCCGATTGAATTGTTTACACTCACCGGCCTGAAACCAAACGAAATGGCGACACAGATCGCTGCATTTTATCAGGTAGAACTAGTAAAAGAAACAAGATGAAACTAAGAAAATGGAGCTCTGAAATAGAAACCGTCATCGATGATACTTCTTTCACGATTTTTACTACCTCGCTGGGGAAGGGCTATTCAGTGGTCATTATTTTATTCTTATTTGCTGTCATTCCCTTTTCCTTAATTTTTATGGCCGTATGGTATGGTGTAATTTACAAAGTATATATTAATCTTTGGATGTTTCTCTATTTTGCAGGCCTAGTCTTGATAAAAATGATGCTTAAATTTTTTCCGATAGGGGGAGACAGTTTTCTGTATTTTATCGATAATAATGTTCGCTATGAATATTACAGCTGGGGTTATAAGGAGGTAGAACACGCTGTTGTAGACATCAACCAAGTGGTACTCAGTCCAGGTAATGATTTTTTGATACTTCATCTCTACGACAGCCGGGTAGAACAGCTTATTGATATTCCTATTTCTTACCGCAGCGAAGCCGTACAATTATTGAATATGACGAGAAGCTTCCTGCGAAAACAGGGAGTCAATGTATAGGATAAATGAACAGTAGCTCATGCAAAATTCTAAAAATTAATGGAAACTATTTTAGACGATGAACAAGCGAACAAAAGCCAAATTAGTTTCGTTAGCCAGCGGTATATAAAATTGATGCTCTATCATTTTGTTAAAAGTGCAGGGTTTTATCGACTACTGTTTTTTAGCCTATTGCTAGTTTTTATATTTGAAGAAAAAAACCTGCTAGCGATGCTTACAAGAGCACCCTCCGATAGTTTGATTCCGTTCTTTCTGGTCTTTCTAAAATTTAGCGGACTCTTTATTTTTCTGGTTTTGATATCGGCTATTTTCCCAACATTTGCGGGTGAATATGCCTCTCTACTGTTCGTAGGACTGAAACTGCAATTGCAAAAAGACGAAATTCAATGGCTAGGCTTTGGCTCTAAGCTGCGCAAAAGATATAAGATAAAGGGAAGTATCCATCGTCTTTCCGTCCAAAAAAAAGGGCCTTATCAATATATTTATATCCGCGACGAAGCCAAAAATAATCAGCTAATCGCCAAGCTGTCCCTTGATTTTGTCTGCAAAGAAATTATTGAATTAATACAGGATTACTACGAAATAGAAAAGGAAGAACGCCAGAAAAAAGAGATTCATATCCCGATGAAACCCACGGAGAACAGCGATAGTGTGCAAACTAGTATCGAGGAAGAAGAAATCAGCGGTTATACTACCGATTTTGACGATTTTGATACCGACTAAAAACCTCATGAAAGAAGAAACCATCCAACTAATAAAAATCAAAAAATCAGGAACGCGATACTTGGGCTACGGCATGGCCATGCTTGTTAGTATTCCTTGGTGCATTGCTTTCTGCCGAGTCTTGTATGGGCTGATAGAAGCGCAACTTAGCATATCTTCCGTCAGCGAAACAAACTGGTTGGCGATACTGATGCTGCTTAGCCTGCTCGGCCCTTACTTTCTCAGCGCATGGAAAAGCAACCTATTGGTTTTTTTGTACCGCGAAATGGCACTTTGTCCGAAGCAGTTCATCCTAAAAGGCCGTTACTTTTTTGTTCCAGACCTAAAATATACCATGAACTATAGTACCTTGCTTTGGTACCAACGCAAACAGCTTTTGTCCCAGACCACCCGCTATTACTTTTATGGTGTTCGAGACGGAAATCCCCAAAAAATTTCTAGCTTCATCGACTTCTTTAATCCCGAAAGAACAGCTGCTATTTCAAGCTATTACAAAACAATACTAAAACGATATAAGCCACAGTCGTCCACACAACTCTTTTGGCTAGAGTATCCCCAAAAACCCCGTTTTACATGGACCTTAGCACAGTATTTAAGAACATTATTTATGCTTTTTTTACTACCTATGGCAGCAGCCGGCATTCCTGTTTTTATCTATTCGTTGATTACAGAATGGGCACAGAGCAATTTTAGTGAAAGGTTCTTATTGATCGGCGTCGGCGGACTTTTTTCGGTCATTGCTTTCTTCTTTGTTCAGGAAAGCCTGCAAGAAAGACAGTTTTTTAGGATAAGGCAGATACTTGGAATACGATCTATCGTATTTGTGCCCGACAGCCTACAAATAAACTATTGGTTGCGGTCCAAAAAAGTACTCCATTTACAAGACTTAAAGGCGGTATCAATCAATGAAGACAAGCTGATCTTTCATTGCAAAAAAGGCGATCAGACATTGCCTGCTTATCCCTTTGAAATACTTCAAAAACGTATCGAAAACTATTATATCAGAAAATAGCTATTTTTATGCTACCATTCCTTCCTTATACAATAGCTAATCCTCCAATTATAGCCTACCCAAAACCCTACGAACCCCAAGCGTCAAGCGATATTTGTGTCAGTAAGGCAAAAAACAAGCGAATTTTTGATGTAGGTGGAAGCGATTATAAATGATAAAATGAGTGGTCTTGACAGGCAAGCTTCTGAGCATAAAATTGGGCAATGCAAGTTGTTGTGTCCGGTACATTATTGTCTATTCATAAAGTATGTTTGCTTGTTGTTTGCTGCGCATAGGATGTGTTGATAGACCAAGTTGTTTGGTACAGCGAACCAATATACTCAATCCTCCTAAAAAAACCTAGGCCCCTCCTCTTTTGATAGGTTATTAGCTAGAAGCCTAAATGCGGCAACCTAAAATATCTGCATCGGCAACTAGACACCCATCGCCCACTGTACCACGAAGCGCTGTTTGGTTGCTCTCCCATTTTTTGTATCTTTAGTAGCGATCTAAAACGGATTAAAAAGGTAGTATTAGAATAACCTTCCCCTATAAATCAAGTGCCAAAAAGGGGTTGGATACCGATATAATCGTGTGCTATTCGCTGTCATCATCGTATCAAAATAATATCACATGGAAAAATTAATGGTCTACGGTCAATTAGATATAGCCTGTACCTCGATTGCCAACAAAAAATA
>CAJQQM010000251.1 GCA_905480485.1 uncultured Aureispira sp. | reverse complement strand
TAAACGTTTTGCCCAATACAATTATCTAACCGTGCAGCAAATTTGTCAAATAATGCATCTCTTTACTTTTGAAAGTACTAAGTTAAAGTTTGCTAAATTTGCATTTGGAAGAACCTGTGACATTCAAAATTATTATCAGGTTTATGATTGTCTAACTTTTGGTTCAAGTCGGAGAGATTTGGATAGCTATATACAGCAATACTATTATTAAATAAAGCGCGTATCATTCCGTTCAGCAAGCATACTTTTTCTTCATGCTTGTTATTTTACAAAATTTAGTTTCAGGCATTTTATATTTCTGTACAAATAATTAAAGGACTTTAAAGTAATTTGAAAAATAGTCTAATAGATCATTTAAAAAGAAATAAATAGAATGCGGGTTTATTAAGCCGATTTCGTCTGCATTGTTTATTTTAAACAATGCCCCTAGATTGTTATGATAGCCATCAAGTAGTTTTATATTTACATTAATTCGTTCAAGGTTTATTGTTATTTCACCCGTAATAAAGGAATAATTTAACAACCAAAATTATATTGTTATGAAAAAAGTAATACAATTTTTAGTGTTTTTTAGCCTGCTTTTTGCAGTGTCTATTCAGCTTAATGCTCAAAGCCCGGAAGAGAAAATGGGCAACGGTGGGCCTTTCTATACCTTCGGACTCAATGCGGGTGGTGCATGGCAAGATGGCGATGTACGATCAACTCCTGGAGGAGGATGGGGATTTTACATGGGACACAGTTTATTTAATAAACGCGATGCTTTTTTCTCGGGCACGGCCCGCTTGCGTTACATGAACAATATTACCTACGGGCAAAACCATTTAGATAATTTCATTGGCAACGATAATCTTGCCCAATTTAATTATCCAGTTGATACAAATTTTGCCCATAATCATCGTACTGATTTTCACGATGTTTCTCTGGAGCTACGTCTGAATTTTGAAAAATTGCGCCGTAAAAACCGCATCTTGCTTGCTGCCTATGCCGGGGCAGGTATAGGGATTTATGGCACTAAATTCGATCAGCAATTAGGTGGTGTACTTGGTGTTGGTGGACAAAATTACGATTACGAAGCCATCGATTATTCTCAATCACCCGAGGCCATACGCAGTCAAATTGATATGATGCAGGATGGTGAATATGAAACCAATGCTTTTGGAGATAAAAATTTCGATGATTATAATGTACGTATTATGCCCTCAATAGGGGCAGAATTAGGCTATTGGTTTACCCCCTACTTTGCATTGGGGATAGGCCATCGTACTACTTTTACATTAACAGATAATTTTGACGGCATTAACAAAGATGAAAATCAATCGGTTAACCATTACACCTCTCTTAATTTACACTGGAGAGTAAAGGCTGGAAAGCGCGAAGTAGATTGCCCGGATGTGCAATTTAAATTGCCGGTATCCAATAATAACAATTTCAATACTACCGCATCTTCTGTATTTATTACGGCCGATATATCGAATGTTAAGTTTTCTCAGATTAATTATACGATTAATGGTCAGCAGACCTCAAACTTTACCTATGACGCATCCTCTAAATCGTTTAGAAGCAATTTGCAATTGGTAGAAGGTGCTAATACAATTGTATTGCAAGCCCAAAATAGCTGTGGCGTGGATGGACAAAATATTACTGTCTTCTACACACCGTCTCAACAGACTGCCAAGCAGCCTCCTTTGGTAACGATAACGAATCCGGTAAACAATCCGATGTCGACAACGCAGCAAAGTATCAATATTGATGCTCAGATTTTGTATGTCAATAACAAATCTAATGTTGTTTTTAAGCACAACGGAAATACACTGCATAACTTTAGTTTTAATGGAAGTAATTTCAATGCTTCTAATGTTGCCCTAATGCAAGGGGCCAATACCTTTAGTGTTCAAGGTATCAATCAGGATGGAAGTGATATCAAAACCTTCATCGTAAACTATGAAGATAATACTCCAAAACCATTGCCAATTGTTAACATACTAAACCCTGCTTACTCGCCATTTAATGTAGACAATACCTCCTTTAATTTGAGTGCATCTATCATGAATGTCTATAGCCGAAATGATGTTCAGTTTACAATCAATGGTCAGCTATCCAGTAATTTTTCTTTTTCTGGTAGTAGTTTTGCTGCCAACAACATCAACCTGAATCCTGGTGCCAATACATTGGTTGTTACCGGTACGAATGCACAAGGTCAAGACAGTAAGTCGGTGGTTATTGTTTATCAACAAGCCTTAGCGCCAATTGTAAATATTAGCTATCCTGCCGTTAATCCTTTTAATACCAATAACAGCAATCTGAATTTTTCGGCTTCGGTCTTGAACGTAGACGGTCGTCAAAACATTACCCTTACGGTAAACGGACAGCTGAGCACTAATTTTACCTTTAGCAATACAATTTTATCTGCCAACCTTAATTTGATAGAAGGTAGCAATGTGGTGCAAGTTTCAGCAGTTAACAATGCTGGCCAAGACAGTAAAGCAACGACGATTATTTATCGTCCTACAGTGGTCGAACAACCACCTATGGTAACGATTACGTATCCAAGGGCCAATCCGTTCACCACTCAGCAGCCTACAGAATCTGTAATGGCAACTATTGAAAATGTCAGCAATTCAGCGAACGTTTCTTGTACGGTTAATGGGCAATTAAATAGCGCTTTTTCGTTTAGCGGAACTAGCTTTGTACTCAGTAATCTAAACCTTATCGAAGGGAATAATGTGGTGCAAGTATCGGCCTTTAACAATGTCGGTCAAGATAGCAAATCAACGATAATTATTTATCGTCCTGCTGTGGTTGAACAACCACCTGTTGTTACGATTACAATGCCTCAACAGAACCCGTATATGACACAACAAGCATCGGCTTCTGTAATGGCTACCATTCAAAATGTTAGTAGTGCAGCTGATGTATTCTGTACGGTTAACGGTCAAGCAACTACTGCATTTACATTCAACGGTACTAGCTTTAGCTTAAATGCGATTAGCCTAATGCCGGGGAGTAATTTAGTAGTGATTCGTGGGCAGAATAGTGTGGGGCAAGACAGCAAGTCTACGGTACTTATTTACGAACAAGCAGTACCTAAGCCACCTGTTGTAAGCTTCACTAAACCGAATCAAAATCCATTCACCACGCAGCTATCAACCCTAAATGTACGGGCTACTATTTTAAATGTTGTTGCATCCAATAATATTACTTTTTCAGTAAATGGAATGGTACAATCGAATTTTAGTTTTAGTGGTACTAGTTTTGTGGCAACTGGGTTGAATTTAAATACCGGTGCCAATACCCTAACGATTTCTGCAGTAAATACGGACGGACAAGACACAAAATCAACGGTTGTTATTTATACTAAACCGGTGCTGCCTAAGCCTGAAGTAACTATTGTAATACCGAACCAAAATCCTTATAACACTTCGAGTCCAAACGTAAATATCTCGGCTGTAGTTAAAAATGTGACTTCGAAAAATGATGTAACCTTTGCAATAAATGGTCAAAATAGCTTAAACTTCAGCTTTAGTGGGACGGCTTTTTCCGCCACAGGAGTCAGCCTAAATACAGGTGCCAATACTTTTGTAATAACAGGTCGCAACAGCGAAGGACAAGCCACGGCTTCGACAGTCGTTATCTACAAACTTGCCTTGCCTTTGCCTACTGTTCAGATTACGCAACCAAGTATCAATCCTTATCAGTCTGCTAATGACAAAATAAATATTGCAGCTACCATCAAAAATGTTAGCAGTAGCAATGATGTTAAGATGCTTTTAAATGGTCAAAATGTAGCTAATTTCAGTTTTTCAGGAACAAGCTTTTTCGCTTCAAACGTTTCTTTGAATACAGGAACTAACACATTTGTTATTACTGCGACCAATGCAACTGGCCAAGCATCTGCTTCTACGATTGTTATTTACAAGCCTAAGCTTAAGCCAACGGTACGTATAACAAGCCCAAACGTCAATCCTTACCAAGCATCTATCAACAAAGTAACGATTAAGGCCTTGGTACAACATGTACCGACGAGTAGTGGTATCCAATTTTCAGTAAATGGGCAAACGAGTACAAATTTCACTTACATCGGGGGCAATTTTACAGCAAACAATGTCACCTTGAACACCGGCATAAATACCTTTGTAATTAAAGCAAGCAATGCTGCAGGACAGGCTACCGCTTCTACGGTAGTGGTGTATCGCCCTGCTGTTCAAGTGCCCAAACCAACAGTTCGTATTACACAGCCAAGCGTCAATCCTTATCAGACGGCCTCAAACAAAGTAAACTTGATGGCAATTGTAACGAATGTAAGCAACAGTAGTGGTATACAAATGACCTTGAACGGAGCCAATTTTAATAATTTTAGTTTTGCTGGAACTAGCTTGTCGGCAAACAATGTCAGTTTAGTGATCGGGGCGAATACCTTCGTAATTACAGCAACAAACAATGCAGGAAAGGCAACCGCATCTACTGTAGTTGTGTACAAGCCGGTAAACAAGGAGCCTAAGCCAACTATTCAGATTACACAACCTGTTCCGAATCCATTTTCTACCACGTACGATAGAATAAAAGTAACAGCCATTATCAAGCACGTAGCGATTAGCAGTGATATTAATTTCTTAGTGAACGGAATCCCTACAAATTTCAGTTTTATAGGTACTTCCTTTACAGCTAATAATGTATCGCTAAAGCCAGGTAACAATACTTTGGTTATTACAGCCAAAAATGTATCAGGAAAAGCAACTGCTTCAACGGTGGTTATATATAATGCGCCGGTTGCAGTACCACGCCCTACTGTTCAGTTTACACAGCCTGCTGTAAATCCTTTTAATACAGCTTCACAAACTATCAATGTTAAAGCTATTATTAAAAATGTGATTGGTAGCAACAATGTGAGTTTTAAGGTGAATGGTCAAAGTAAAGCCTTTAATTTTAGTGGGACAAACTTTTCATCGAATCAACTTGTTCTAAAACAAGGACAGAATATCTTACAAATTACGGCTTCCAATAATTCAGGGAAAGCATCGGCGTCTACTATTGTTATTTTCAAACCTGTGGTGGAATTGCCAAGACCGACTGTCAAAATAACAAGTCCTTCGGCGAATCCGCACAACACAAGCACCAACAAAATTAATATCACGGCCTTGGTACAAAATGTTAGCAGTAGTAGTAAAATTGAGTTTAAGGTGAATGGTCAGATAAGAACAAATTTCACCTTTAATGGGACAACTTTTGTGGCCAATAATAATAGTTTGAATCCAGGCAACAATTCATTCTATATTAAGGGTACCAACAATACAGGGAGTGCTTCGGCAACGACTTATGTTGTATACAATCCGCCGCTTCCCAAGCCTGAGGTTAAATTTACATCTCCGGCGACCAATCCCTACACTGCTCCAAACAACAAAATTGGAATTAATGCCAAAATTTATAATGTATCGAGCAAAAGTCAGGTGACCTTTAAGGTAAATGGACAAGTAAAGACCAACTTTAATTTTGGGAATAATAATTTTTCTATTGCTAATGTGCCACTTAATCCAGGGGCCAATACCATGACATTAACAGGGGTGAATAGTGCTGGGCAGGATACCAAATCGACGGTTGTAATCTATAATCAAGCGTTGCCCAAACCTACTATTCAGGTAACTTCACCGGTTCAGAATCCTTGGACATCGCCCGTTAATAAAGTAAATATTGCAGCAGTTATTAAACATGTTTCGAACAGTAGTGGCATTACGTTTACCGTGAATGGTCAAAATTATCCAGCCTTTAGTTTTAGTGGAACCAGTTTTAGCGCAAGTAACATACCATTGAACTATGGCAACAATGTATTGACTATTCGAGCTACAAACAGCGCAGGTCAAGCTTCTGCTTTGGTTTCGGTATTGTACAATCAGCCAACAGGGAGTAAGCCGCAGGTAACGATTACATCTCCTGCTAATGGTTCTCAAACGACTATCAGTCGCACAAATATAACGGCAATTGTCAAAAATGTAACTAGTAAAAATAACATATCACTAAAAGTGAATGGAATAAGCTACAATAATTTTAGCTTTAGTGGCACGAGTTTGTCTGCGTCTAATATACCCCTCAGATTGGGTAGCAACACCATACTAATTGTTGCGAGTAATGGTAGTGGCCAAGCTTCGGCTATGTCGACGGTGCAATATTCTAAGGCTGGTAACAACAGCCCAAATAGCAATAATACAAATGCATCGAGCACGACTAAAGATGTAAAGCAAAATAACAAGGATAATAAATCACAACCTAATGGAAAAGTTGAGAATAATAATCCAGGTAATAGAGGTGGGACAACTCGACCCGGTCGTCCTAAGTGATAAGTGATAATGTTCAAAAAAAACCATTTATACATGCTGTATAAATGGTTTTTTTATTTTCTAAACTTTTTAAAAAGCTGTTTCAGTTTAGAGCTGTTTTGAGCTGTAGGTACTGAATTATGCGCAGCATCAAGTGTTTCCTTTAAGCGTGCAGCTTCTTTGTAATCGGGGCTTTTTTTGGCAGCTTTTTCGAGCTTTATTCCTTCTTTTGCCTCTTTGGTTGTAGTTGTTTTTTGCTGATACTTTTTGCCATCAAGGTACTCTTGATGGTCTAGTAAATATGCTTGTAGTCGGCGTGCCTCCTGAGCCTCGGGGCTATTGTCTAGGTATATTTTTGGTTTTTTGGATTTCATTGACGTAATACATAAGGAACAAGAATAAAATCAGCTGAATACTAGTAAATTAAAAAAAATGTCGGATTTTTTTTAATTCTAGAATTCCTTTTTAATATTAGTCTTGGGTAATATTGCCAAATCAAATTTTAAAGCAAGGTATGCAAAGCTTTAAGTTTCTTATTGTTTTTATGTGGATGGCTCTTTTATCTGCCTGTTTTCCTATCAAGAGTATTTTTTTGGCAGCACCTGATGCCAAAGATAGCCGTCGGTTTGCCTATAATCGTGTCGAAGCTGATTCTATAGAATGTTTTGAATACAAAGGGCCTTTTGAAACGAATAATGTGCTTAAAGTTAACGACTGGACCTCAGATATCCCTTATTTTGTAGATTTAGATGCCTTATTCGAATCCCATGCTACAAGGGGCTTTATTTTAATTCAAAACGATACAATTTTGTATGAATATTATGGCAGTGGCTTCAATGAAAAAAGTACGCATCCCTCTTATTCAATGGCCAAATCTTTTGTTGCAACGCTTTGTGGTATTGCAATCGATGAAGGAAAGTTAAAAAGTGTCCAGGATTTGGTGGTTGATTATATACCAGAAATCAGGGAGTATCCTAAGGCTGCTACCCTAACCATCAAACATTTGCTAAACCACAGTTCCGGAATAGCAGCCGATTTATTATTAGACGCTTTATTGTATTACGGAGATAACATAACACCTTATCTAAAGCGGTTGCACTTCGATCATAATCCGGGGCAACGACAGCATTATCTAAATGTAAATACACAGTTGTTATCGCTAGTGATTGAACGGGCAACTTCAGTAAAAATTTCGGAATTTTTGGAACAGAAAATCTGGCAGAAAATTGGTAGTTGTCAGCCTGCCTTTTGGTCAACCGACCGACATAATAAGACTGATAAGGCATTTTGTTGTTTGTCCGCTACTTTAAGAGATTATGCCAAACTAGGCCGTTTGTATTTAGGGCAGGGGCAATGGGGGCATCAACAGGTTTTTAGTAAGCAATGGTACTATCAATCGATTTGCCGAGATACAACTGAAGGTTCGTCGTACAATTACAATTATAGTTGGCATCTTGGATTAAAAGAGTATGGCGACTTTATGGCTATCGGCTTGTATAAACAGCACATCTACATCAACCCTTCCAAAAATTGTGTCATGGTATTACTTAATAATAAAGAAGATAAGCTGCAAGCAGAACGGGTGAATTGGTGGTATGTTTTTAGACAAATTAGTGATCAGTTATAGCTGCTGTCAACTTAATTTTATGTTTAATTTAAAGTGCTTTCCCATGGAGATAAAAAAAAGACCACTGTTTTACAGTGGTCTTTTAGGATTGAATCTTATTTTATAAGGATTATATTTTTGATAGGAATTGGCTAATGTTGCCAACAATACTATTGATATAATCGTAATTAAGCGAGTAGAAAATTTGTTTTCCTTGACGCTTGTGAGTCACAATATTGGCGATACGTAAAATTCTCAAATGCTGAGAAGTGATAGATTGTTCTAAGCCCAGTGTATTGTAAATTTTATTGACATTTATGTGTTGGTGTTTATCGATAAATGAGACGATACGTAGTCTTAATTCATGCGTTAAAGCACGCATTACTTCAGATGCATGTTCTAATTTATCTTCGTCTATGATTACGGTTTCTAGTTCCATGATAAGGGATTTGGTTTAAAAATGAGTGTTCCAATGCTCTAATAATGTTAGTTTAGAGTTAAAGTTTACGCTGCAAGATTATCTATAAGTACAGATACCTCAGATAAACGTTGGTTGTTAAGGGTGTAGTTAATGAATTTTCCATTTCGTTTAGTAAGTACTATGCCTGCTTTTCTAAGTATTGCAAGGTGTTGCGAAGCAACAGATTGTTCAATACGTAGTTTTACATAGATGTCAGTTACATTCATTTGATCATTTTCTCGCAATAAGTCAATCATTCGCTTGCGCAAATCATGTCCAATTGCTCTAAGTATCAGTACTACTTTTCGTAATTCGGGATAAACTAGTTTAATCTCTTGTTCACCATTTTTGAGGTTATAAACCTCTATTTTAGATTTTGCCATAATTGTTGTTTGTGTTTAATAAAAAAGATAAAAGATTCAATCTAAATCTTGAAAAGTTTGGAACTTTTGGTAAATCTATGGCATTAGACTCAATTTGAGTGAGTAATTTAGGCCTCGATTAAAATCGAAGATAAAGTAATTTAAATAAAATTATATGATTTTTGAACGGTCGGGGGAGACCTTTAAGGACTTAAATAATTGGTTTGGGTTGAGTTTAAGGGTTAAACAATATGGTTAAATAAAAGGCTTGTAACCCAATATACATTTTTTTTATTAATTCGCATAGTATTGAGCATCAAAGATATAAAAAAAAAGTATTGAATGATTCAAATATGTTTGAGGCATAGATATGTTTTGAGCTTTGGGCAAAGTTAATCGGATTTATTAGAATCAGGGCTAGCTGAATCTGAAATATCCGACTGATTTTTCTTTTTATTTAAGAGTTTTAGTCCTATACTTTTTATTTCGTTCAATTCATTTACTTTCAAAAAATAACAAGCAGTGATATAGCTGATTAGGCCACAGCTTCCACCCGTAAATATAGCTAGTAAATGATGTTCAATGCTGTTTGTCAAAAAATAGACGGGGACTGCCATGATAGCTGTCGCCAATAGCATTCGACTCAAATCTTTGATTTGCGCCCAAGCGCCATAACCATAAAATTTGCCTGGGTAATAGGCATTTATAAAAAAGCCAATAATAGCACTAAAAACTTGGCCTATAATCATTGCTTTAACACCATACGGAATGGCTGCAACCAAGAAAAAGAGGATAAAAGGGAACTTACTTAAATCTACTTTAAGGTATAAATCAGACCTTCCAATCGCATTTAGTAAATTCATATTGATAACGGAAACGGGATAAATGATTCGTGCAAAACACATCCACTGTAAAAGTGGAATCGCCATAGCCCACTTGTCCGTTAGGACAAAACGAATTAATGGGTCGGCTAATAAAGACAAAAGGGTCATAACAGGAAATATCATAAACCCAGCCATTTTTATCATCCGAATATAAGCCGCTACCATGCGTTCTTTATCATCGGCAAGCGAACAGAGGACCGGATAGGTAACTTGGTGCAATATTCGAGTTATCGAACCCGAGGAGAGCTCTACAAAACTTTTGGACCGATTGTAATAGCCTAAATCCGCTGCACTGAATTTTTTTCCTATCGTAAGATCGTAGAGGTTTTGAAGTATTTTGCCGTATATACTAGCAAGTAGAAGCTTTGAACCAAAACCAAATAAATCGTTAAAGGACTTTTTTGAAAATTTTAGAGAGGGTTTCCATTTACTCAAACTCCAATACAATACAACGCTTACTGTAGCAAGGACAAGGTTCTGAACAACTAATGACCAAACGCCATAGCCCAAATTGGCACATATAATACCGCAACTTCCAGCTATTACAACCGAAATGACGTTAATTTTAGCGAGTGTTTTGAAGTTTATATTAATGACCAAGCGGGTTCGTTGGACAATAGCTAAGGAGTTAATGATCAAATTTAGGGTAAGTATTCGGGAAATACCTACCAATTGAGGCATCTCATAAAAGTCGGCAATAAATGGGGCCGCAAAAAATAGAATTAAATAGAAAAGGGTACTTATCAAAAAATTAAAGACAAAAACAGTCGAAAAGTCAAGCTCAGTTCTATCCTTTTTTTGGACCAAAGCTAGCCCCATACCACTATCAACAAAACTTTGAGACACCACAATAAATATTGAAAGCATGCCAATTAAACCGAAATCTTTAGGCATTAGTATCCTTGCCAAAACAATCCCAATCATAAATTGGCCTGCGAGTACCGAAAATTTTTCGATGGCATTCCAAAGCACGCCTGTTGTTGCTTTTTGTTTGATAGAACCTGCTTCCATGTATTGGTTTAATGCTTATTAATTGCTGCATTTAAGTACGGAGGAAGTTTAAATAGGTTGCGGCATTGGGCTATATTCGTTTGGATTGAGGTATAAAAAAAACTACAGATAAATTTAATTTATCTGTAGTTAGTATGTTTTGATCCAAGTAGTGTTTGCTAAAGGCTTAGCCCTCAGTTGTTTCTGCTTCTTCTACCTCTTCTGCAGTTGTTTCAGCCGTTTCGTTAAGTGCTTTTTTACTTTCGCTGTAGCTTTCAAGGTGTTTCTCAAAGGTTTCTTTCGAAACTTCAATCATATCTTTGCCCATATTTTCAGCAGCATTTTCCAATACTTTTTGATCCATAAGCATTTCAAAACGTCTGTTTACTTCTTTTTTGTCCGATAGGATTTTTTGAAGCATGCCATCCATCATTTCACCGTGTGCAGGAATTTGATAGTTGAAGTAGCGTAAGATTTCACCACGCGTCATATCTTCAACATCCTTAAATTCGACATTTACCTGGAATTGTTCGGCGATTTTTTCGCGAATTAGTGACCAACGTAGGTTTTTCAAAAAGTTTTCAAAATCCTTACCTTCAAAAAAGCTATCTTCGATATTTTCTTCAGAACTCTTGAGCCATTTGGTCAAAAACTCCTTAGGCAAATCCATTGGGTTTTCTTCGACTAGGAAGTCAAAGGCCAAATTGCTGTAATGACCGAGGGCGCTTTGTTTGTAGTTGTTGTAAATTTCTTCTTTCACTTTAGCTTTAAAAGCTTCTTCGTCTTCGATTTCTTGCCCAGCAAATACTTTCTGAAACAACTCAGCATTCAATGCTGCTTTCTTGACGCGCTTGATTTCTTTGATGGTTAGACGGAATGTTTCGTTAATTTCCGTTTCAGCATCAATACCTAGTACATTTTTGCGTATATATTCTTCGGTACGTTCCTCGATTTTGTAAATATTAACATCGAAAGAGTCGTCCAAGCTAGCATTCAGCAATTGTGCTTTTAAGTCAGCATCTTTAACGTCTCTCAAGGCCAAGAAAGTTTCTTCTTTTACGACTCCATTCTCCTTGATAGCAGCATCGTGGTCTAATTCGTCTAAGCGAATCGCCAACATATCTTCTTCTTGAACATCCGTAATACCTTCTTCGAAGCCACCACTAAATTTCTTCTGAAGCTGCTCAATTTCTTGCATTAATTCATCGTCGGATACTTGTATGTCGTAAAAAGGCAACAAAGTATCTGTAGACAGGCCTTTTAATTCGAATTCAGGCGCTAGGCCCAATTCAAAACGGAAGGTATAGTCATCAGGTTTACTGATACTCAAGACCGTTTTTTTATCTTCGATAGCCAAAGGCTGACCAAGTACTTTTATTTTATTATCGTTTAGGTATTCGTTGATTTTTTTTCCAACCAACTCGTTTATTTCCTCAACCAGCAAAGCTGTACCAAATTTGCGTTTAATCATACCCATCGGTACTTTACCAGGTCGAAAGCCCTTAATTTGCGCTTTTTTACGATAGTCTTTTAGTTTGTCTGTAACTGTAGGTAGATAATCGTTTTGAGGAAGTTCCACTGTGAGGACTGCATTTAATGCATCCAATTTTTCGTGTGTTATTGTTGGCATAACCAATGATTAAGATGTTGATCTAAAAAATAAAGTGCAAGTTGAGAATCTTTGGTATAAAGCGATTCGGCAACTTGCACTCTTTTGCATTCTTTTTGATGGTGCGGGTGGAGGGACTCGAACCCACACACCTTGCGGCACTAGATCCTAAGTCTAGCGTGTCTACCAATTTCACCACACCCGCTTTTTTTATTGCGAGGCAAATATACGTATGTTTTGTTTAAAAAAGCAAATTTTAAACAAAAAAAAAGATAAATTTAAGAGCCATACATTTTAATTCACAAGTGTAGTCTAAAGGACTCTTTTTATTAGTGCAAGTTGATGACTTTGTTTGTTGTGGTGAAATATGCCCTCATGCGTAAATAGATCGATACGAACACGACTTGATGCATGTAATATCCGGTCTTTGTCTTTAAGTACTCCTACATGTGTAATGCGTTTGTCAGCATTGGAAAAAAAAGCGATATCTCCTTTTTGCTGTTCACCGTAGCGAATGGTTTGCCCTAAAGCTGCTTGTTGATAAGCATCGCGGGGCAAAAGAATTCCAGCCATCCTAAATACAATTTGCATCAAGCCAGAACAATCAATGCCAAAGGGGCTGCGCCCTCCCCACAAGTAGGGGGTGTTGATAAATTGTTCTGCCGCTCGGATGATTAGGCTTACTTTATCTTGTTGAGAGGCTGTTGTTAATTGGTTGAACGGCGAACCCATAAAAATAAAGTGTTGTATTTTATTATTCCATAGTACCAGTTCAGTGCTGTAGGACTGAAAAGGGGTATCGAAGATTTCTTCGGAAATATAGCTAACTTGGTCTTTGGACAGCCACCCTTGGTATCGATCGTGCAAACATTCAATCAAAACCCAATTTCCCTCATCTTGTAATATCGTATAGGTTTCATTGTACAAAAGTTGGCTGATCATTTCACTTTTGTGGCTTGCAGATGCTCTTAGTGGAAGTACCGATAGCTGCGCCTGACCGTATTGAGTAGGTTGCATAGTCTTTTTTACATTAATAGTGGAAGAGAAATGTGCTATAAACCCATAAAATGCGCAAAAGATTTAACTTTGCAAAGCATCTTCTTTATTTTTCCAAATTATTCCTTCGAGCAATACGAAATCTAATTTTTTGAAAGTATCTACTTCTAATCCAAAATCAGCGCCTGCTAAAAATAAGACACAAATCGGGTTCATAGAATTTATTCTTCTAATGGCGATGATGATGTCCTTAACAGCGCTATCGATCGATGCAATGCTTCCTGCTTTGCCCATTATAGGCGCCGAATTAGGTGTTCAACACCCCAATGATAATCATCTGATTATTTCTGCGCTTTTTTTAGGGATTTCAATTGGTCAATTCTTTTATGGGCCTATATCGGATAGCGTAGGGCGCAAAAAACCTCTCTATGTAGGTTTAATTATATTTTTGTTAGGTACTACAATTGCTTTAGTGTCCAGCTCATTCAAGTTGATGTTAATAGGTCGGTGGCTACAGGGTTTTGGATTAGCTAGTCCGCGTACGGTAAGTGTAGCTATGATACGCGACCAATACGAGGGTCGTAAAATGGCCCAAACAATGTCGTTTATCATGATGATTTTTATTTTGGTTCCGACCATAGCGCCTGCATTAGGACAATGCATTCTTCTTTTTTTTGATTGGCGCTATATTTTTGTGTTCTTTTTGTTGATGGCGCTGTTTAATTTATCATGGTTTTACAATAGAATGCACGAAACCCTAATCCCATCTGCTCGCAAACCTTTTTCTATTCGTAGAATAGCACAGGGGTTTAGGGAGGTACTAAAACATAAAGTTGCCTTGTCATATATCATTACTGCAGGCTTGATATCGGCACCTTTCATTGCTTTTTTAAATATATCACAGCAATTATTTCAAGTGCAATATAATTTGGGAGCACAATTTCCACTGTATTTTGCTTGTATAGCACTAACCTTTGGCTTAGCTTCTTTATTTAATGCCAGGATGGTGTTGAAACACGGAATGCAGAAAATGATTACAACAGCCGTGCTTTGTTTGGTTTCTTTGGCTTTATTGATGGCGGTCTATCTGTACTATAGCACTACTGAATTGTCCTTGTTTTATTGTATGTGTTACCTGCTTACTACCTTGTTTTGCGAAGGTATTTTATTCGCCAATCTAAACAGTTTAGCGATGCAACCTTTAGGCCATATTGCAGGGATTGCTGCTGCTTTAGTAGGGGCGCTGTCGACCCTTATTTCGGTGTTAATCGGAACCTTTATCAGTGCTCAATATCAGCTTTCTTTAGAACCGATAGTATTTGGTTTTTTAATTTGTGGCATTCTATCTAGTGGCTTAATATTTTGGGTAGAAGCGCATCGTCAATAGCTTGCCTTTCATTGAAAAAGGAGTATTTTTATTTTCTTTTGTGCTAATAATATATTAAATTATATATTAAAACTAGTTTATTAATGTATAAGATGGCATGCACTTTTGTGGGGTGTTTAATGGCTATTTGTTCGGTGTTTGCACAGGACAACCTTACCTTTGTGCATCAATTACATCATTTTAGTGTCAACGACGGCTTGCCAAGTTCGGAAGTATATTATGCTTTACAAGATAAAAAGGGCTATATGTGGTTTGCTACGGATGCCGGTGTTGTTCGATTCGATGGTTCAACCTTTCGGACATTTGACCAAAGTGATGGATTAACCGATAATACGGTTTTTCAGTTATTTGAAGATAGCAAAGGTCGAATTTGGTTCGGTACATTCAATCTGCAATTTTGTTATTTTTGGCAGGATAGTATTTATGAATATCAATACAATGATAACATCAAAGAAAACCTTAATATAGCCGAGGGTTTAAACTCCCTTTATTTTGATGAAAAAGAGGGGCTATCTTTTGGATTTGATTTTAATGGTGTTTATCAAGTAGACATAGACGGGCAGATACATCAACGAACTACCCAAGCTGATTCTAGTATTAGTTATGCAAGTTGCTTTATTAATAAGGGTAGTAAATTATTTGGCAATAGCTTTGTTTATTCAACAGAATTTAAAATACAATTTGATATTCGTTCGTCTACAGATAGTTTCAGCTTACTGCATAACTTTGGGGCAGAACATCCGACCAATCGATTTATAATTTGCCCTATCGGAGGCAATCGTTTTTTGGTTTTTGGATTTAATACCATCAAATTACTATATCAGAACGACAAAGGATTAATAGGTATAAAAGAGATTGCATCAAATTTGAACGATCTAAATATATATTCTTGCTTTGTAGATGGAGATGAAATATGGCTTTCCTGCCAAAAAAAAGGAATCTACAAAACCCAACTAAAAAACGATTCGTTGTTGTTAGCTGGCCAATTATTAGCTACTGAAGAAATAGCTACGATTTATTGCGACGAAACACAGGGAATGTGGTTTCAAAGTCTTAAAGATGGTGTATATTATATGCCGGACAAAACTTCACAATCCATTGATTTGAATTCGGAGGTCTTTTCGATGGCTTTAGATTCGGTGGCTAAACAGCTTTACATATCTTTGGGTAACTGGGAAGTATATCAATTAATACACAGCCCTAAGGGCGTTGAATTTCGTGAAATAGCGGGTCAATATAAAAGTAGGTCCTATCTAAATTTCGACCATCAAAAGGCCTGCCTTAATATATTTTCAGAACGATCAATGCACCACTTTATGTACTGCAATGATAATTTGTACCCTTCAATATCTATGATAGGGGGAGGTATCCGTCAAACAACGCTAAGAAACGATACGCTTTATGCCGTAGGGTCTTTGGGCTTGAGTGTGTCTACCAAGGATAGTCTAATTTTTTCAAGTCCAGTATCCAAACAATTTTTAGGTGCTTGTTTGTTGTCCGTCCCTCATTTGCCTTTGCTTATAGGCACCGATAAGGGCTTAAAAAAACTGGACGGTTTTGAGTTACAACCGTGGATTTCCGATACCTTGTTGTCCTGTTCAATTACTGCATTAATAGACTATAAAGATGTACTATTAGTGGGAACCAAAAGCCATGGTATTTTTGTGTTGAACGACTCGGTGGTCTACGATCAAATAACAATACAAGATGGATTGAGTTCTAACCTAATAAGAACGCTTTTCGTGGATTCAGAAAATCAGCTTTGGGCTGCTACCAATCAAGGACTCAATAAAATTGAGTATCAGCCAAGTTTGAAGTCAAAGAGCGTTCAAATTAAGAATCATAAGCAAGGGCTTGTTTCTAATGATATAACCGCTATTCAAGAAATTGATGGCTACTTAATCGTTGGAACTAAAAATGGGTTAACCAAGATTGACTTGGCTAATCAAGCAAAGTATCCACCACGGCCAAGCTTGTATTTTTTAGCAATGAAAATTAACAATAAACTGGTTGATTTGAATACTTCTTACACACTCAAGCACCATCAAAATAGTCTTTTTTTTAAATACCTTGCACTCGATAATCGTTCTTTTGGAGATTTTAAATTTGAATACCGACTGATCGGCGTTGATTCTAGTTGGATTTTTACCGATAATCAAGAATTATTTTTTAGCGGGTTAAAACCGGGTAATTATCAACTGGAACTCAGAGCACGAAATATTTTTAATGTTTATTCTAATGTACAGCGTATAATTTTTAAGATATCCAACCCCATTTGGTTGAGATGGTGGTTTTTAATTTTAGTATTTAGTATGGTATTTCTTTTAATTGCTGTCTTCATCAAAAACCGAGAAATTAAAATTACAGAACAGGCTTACCTGGAAACAAAACTTGTTGAATTAGAACTAAAGGGCCTTAGGTCTCAAATGAATCCTTACTTTATTTTTAATACCCTCAGTTCGATACAACACGCTATCAACACAAAAGAAAAGCAATTTGCTTCAGATTTTATAACGCAATTTGGGCGTTTAATTCGCTTGGTGTTAGAAAGTTCTAGAAATCCTACAATTCAGCTGGCCAAAGAAATAGAAATTTTGAACTTATATGTCGAGTTAGAATCCTTTCAGTTTTCGGATAGATTACGTTTTGAAATAAAATTAGATGAATTAATCGATTTAGAGGTATTGGAAATACCCTCTATGATCATTCAACCATTTATTGAAAATGCCTTGGTTTATAGTCTAAAACCATCTTCTAGTGAACAATTAAATTTATCGGTTGAATTTAAAATGTTGCGAGATGATATGTTAATGGCTAGTATAGAATACAATGGGGTTCAACGACTAGAGACTGTTTCTAATAATGAAGCAAGCGTTTTAGCGTCTACCAAAAATCGTTTAGAGCATTACTCAAGAGAAACTAATAATAAATTTTCAATTGAATTTTACGATTTGAAAGGGACACAAGACCATTCGATGGGTACTGGTGTTGAAATTGTATTTGTTTTATGAGGAATGATAAAAACCATAAACGCTATTTGTTAATTGGGGTATTGATGTACCTACAATGTTTGATGCCAACTATGGCACAAGACGGCAAAATATATCATTTTGGAATAGCGGAAGGTTTACCTTCATTAGCAGTGTACGATACACATCAAGACAGTAAAGGCTATATGTGGTTTGCCACCGATGCCGGTGTCTGCCGATTCAATGGTTATGATTTTGAATTATATGATCAATCCAAGGGATTGACAGATAATTTAGTACTTAAAATAGCGGAAGATTCAAAAGGTCGAATATGGTTTGGAACCTTCAACCGCAAGCTTTGTTATTACGAAAATGGCAGTATACAGGAGTACCCCTATAACGATTCCTTGCAACAATACATGCATAGTAATTATGGAATGAAATCATTCTATATCGATACTTTGGATAATATTTGGATAGGAATTTGGTTGGACGGAATTTGCAAGATGAATGCATCTGGTCATTTTAGTCAAATGATAGAATCAGACGACTCTATTCGATACAGCTATCAATTAAAAAAAGTAGAAAACTGCATACTTTTGGGCGTTTTGAAGAATTCAGACTCTTCCTCAGAGTCTGTTGCTTTTCGATACAATAGTCCTCTTGACAACTATCAATTCCGCGGTTCAGAGGAGCTAGATTTAGATTTTTTCTTTGAGTACAAAAAAAACGCCTACGGTTTAGCGCGTGGTCAGTTTTTTAGATTTGAGTCAAACAATCGCTTCAAGATTATAAGGGCTGATTTCTTGAAAAATGTGCACATAAACGATGTTTTGGTAGAGGGTGATATTTTGTGGTTGGCCTCCTCTAAAAGGGGCGTGTTCAAAGTTAAGATGAACCAAGACAGTCTACGCTTAATTAATCAGTATTTTAAAGCGGATGCTATTTCATCTATTTACCGTGATGCCAGTAAAGGGCTATGGATTAGTAGTTTAGGGCAGGGGGTTTATTATATGCCAAATGAAACCATTCAACACCTCCACAAGCATAAATTAGGGGTGCGTGCTATCGAAATAGATTCTATTCATGGTCATCTGTATTTGTCGTGGGACGATGGTTTGGTAAGTGTTTCAACCGCTGCCAATAATTTTAGAGATATAGATTCTATTTTTCATTTTAATACCCCAAGTGCCTCTCTTAACTATAATTATCAGCATCAATATATTGATCTTGGAGGTGTAAACAACCGTAATAATTATTTTTATGATGGAACAGGGGCATCCAAAAATAGGAATATTCCCCCTAAATTTACAAAAGCACTTTTGTTTGATGGAGATTTTTCCTATAGGATTGGACATCGTGGCTTGTCGGTAGAAAAAGATAAAGCCCCTATTGATGACGCTTATATTAGTAACAATTTTTTTTGGGGGACATCCATCCTCAAAACAGATTCAAGCATTCTACTAGGGTCCAAAACGGGCTTATTACAATTAAGCATGGATACTATTCGTCCTTTAACGGATGCAAAAGGCTATTTGCAAGTATCTGTAAGTTCATTGGAATCCTACAAAGATATGGTTTTGGTGGGGACTAAATCCTATGGTTTGATTTTATTAAAAAATGACAGCATCTACGATATCATCAATGCTGAAAATGGTCTAAGTAGTAGCTTGGTTAGGTGCCTACATGTTGATGCTAGGGATCAAATTTGGGTTGGAACGAATAATGGACTAACAAAACTTAATTACAAGGGTCAAGCTAATTTTGAATGTCATAATATTGGAACCGTTCACGGGTTGGTATCTAAAGAAATCAAAGGTATAGCATCTTTTGAAAATCAGCTTTTTGTCGGCACAAGTTATGGCTTAAATGTTCTTGACCTTCAACTAACTAAAAACAATCAAAGGCACCGGGTTTTTATCACCGATTTTCAGGTTAATTTTAAAGACTGTCCAGTACAAGGCGCGCATCAGCTGTATTATTTTGAAAACAATATTAATATCCATTTTGTGGGTCTTGGAATCGAGAACATAGGCACATTAAACTATGAATACCGCCTTATAGGGATTGATAGTACTTGGATTTCTACTCAAGATCGGGTATTGAATTTTCCTTTGTTGCCTTCCAATTCATATCGATTTGAAGTTAGGGCCTATAATTACGATGGAGTTGCAGGGCCAGTTGCTTTCTTAGCGTTTGTAATACATCCTCCCTTTTGGCTACAGTGGTGGTTTTTTGCTTTAGTCCTTGCAGTACTTGCTTTTTTGGTTTTTGTAATTATCAAAAACAGAGAACGTAAAATAAATGCTAAAGCCAGATTACAAACCCAAATAATCGACCTGGAACTTAAAACATTACGTTCTCAAATGAATCCACAGTTCATTTTCAACACCCTCAATACCATTCAAAATGCAGTGAACAACTTAGACATTCGCTTTGCCTCCGATTATATTTCACGCTTTGGAAAGTTGATTCGTTTAGCACTTGAAAGTTCTAAGGATTCGAAAGTAAGTCTAAGTACAGAAATTGAGATGTTACGATTGTATGTATATCTAGAAAGCTTACGGTTTCCGAACAAATTTTCTTTTAGGATAAATATCGATTCCTCGATAGATGAAGATTTGATTGAGGTTCCTTCTATGGTTATACAACCCTTTGTCGAAAATGCTATCTTACATGGATTAACGCCCAAAATTGAGGATGACTTGGTATTAAGTTTGTCTTTTGAGATGTTAGATACAAATACACTGTGTTGTATTGTAGAAGATAATGGAATTGGTAGGGCTGCCGCTGCTATCATCAAACAAAAAAAACAATTGAAGCAGCATTCGAAGGGATTAGAAATTACACAACAGCGCTTACATCTTTATTTTATAGAAACAGGCAATAAATTTTCGTTTGATATTCGCGATTTGATGGACAAAAATAATCAGCCTGCAGGAACTAGAATTGAAATAATTTTTGCCGTTTAACATATATACTAATAAAATAGCCATTATTGATGACGGTCAGCAGTTAGAGACAATCTAAAATTACCTTTCGGTAACATGTTGATTTTGTGGAATGACTAGATAAAGGCGATTTGGTTGAATCGAGGTTGCAGCTATTACAATCTTTTCTTCAAACTAATACAGTAGTTCTCAGCATTAATTTCATAGATAGTAGTGGTTTCAATGTTTCGTAAACGCTATTAGCTATTGACTTTATTGGTAGGGCAAACGATGCTTATTTAATCAATGAGTTTGAAGATCATATCATATAGGTATGTACTATAATGCAAGCCAAATTGTATCAAATATGTTGTCGTCGAGAGAGTTTCTTTATAATTCGTTTATTAAAAATAGATTTTTCTTTTCTTGATGAGCGAACGACCCCGTAGGATAAATGTCCGAGATTACATTCAAAGGAGCGAACCGCGACAGCGGTCGTAGTTTTTGAATACTTAGGCCAACAACATCAAGGCATCAGACACCTTTAAAAAATACATTAGAAGCTAAAGGGCAGTATCGCGGTTCGCGGTATCAAAAAGCACTTAGCTGTTTGCCCTTCGGGTAGGTTTGCTCTGGCACAACACACCGCAGTTTGCATATATTTATTGCATCAAACTAAATGTAGTACTTATGTGGCCGGAAAGTGCAAGTCCTTCATGTCTTACAAATTTTAAAGGACTTAATACGTTTGATTAACGAGCTATCTTCATAATTACCGACAAGGTACAGTATCTGCAAAGATGATTGACGGAAAGCTATTAGAATAGCTGTTTGGGAAAAATATTATACAAAAATTAAACCTGCCTTACAATGAATGTCTTAGTTGCTGTTCTGTTCATAGATGTTAGAAGGATTTAGATCGAAATGGCTTGCTTGTGCATCCAAAAAGTGAGTTTTATACCTCTAAAAAAATAGTTATTTAGAGTTCAACGCCAATTATACCTATGTTTATTTGATAAATAAGTTCGTCAATAACTGGTTTTGAGGCAGCTAAAAAGCATCAAGATAGCTTGTCTGAAACAATTTAGATTGGAGGGTCTTCGCCAATCATTAATATTCGATATACGAATACCTTGTACAAATCAGCCGGCGGTTATATTCCGAAAGAAGTCGTTTGTAGCATTAATATTTCGAGAAGGCTTAACCCTTAACGAATCAAAAATTCACAACTTGTTTTTGTGAATTAAACCAAGCCCTTTTTGCGCATCTCTGCAAATGATTTAGCGAAATAAGTTAAGATGACATCCGCACCTGCACGTTTGATAGACATCAACATCTCGGGCATGGCTTTTTCATACGAAAGCCAACCATTTTGACAAGCTGCTATAAGCATAGCGCACTCACCACTCACGTTGTAGGCAGCAATGGGTAATTCGAAATTTTGTTTTAGCATGTGTATGATATCCAAATAAGGTAAGGCGGGTTTTACCATCATGTAATCGGCACCTTCATAGACATCTAATTGGGCTTCAATCAAGGCTTCTCGTTTATTAGCAGGATTCATTTGGTAGGTTTTTTTGTCGCCTGCTTTAGGGGCCGAGTCAAGGGCATCTCTAAAAGGGCCATAAAAGGCAGAAGCGTATTTGGCGGTATAAGACATAATGGATACCTCTGTAAAACCATTTTCGTCTAGGGCTTCTCGAATGTGGCCGACACGACCATCCATCATATCAGAGGGCCCAATAATATCGGCACCAGCTTGAGCTTGAGCTACCGCCATTTTCGCCAGTATAGGTAGGGTTTCATCGTTCATTATTTGACCATCCAATACAAATCCATCGTGACCATCCGAACTGTAAGGGTCCATGGCAACATCCGTCATGATGCAACATGCAGGAAAGGTGTTTTTGAGTGTATGAATGGCATGCAAATAAAAATTATCCTTGGCAAAACCATAAGAAGCCGTTTTGTCTTTTAATGCTTCATCTACAGCCGGAAATAAAACAAAGGTGGTTATACCTAGTTCGAGGCAAGCTTCGACTTCTGGAATTAGCTTGTCCAAAGACCACCTATAATTACCCGGCAAACTTTTCACTTCTTCTTTCATACCTTTTCCGTCGTACAAAAAAAGTGGGTATATCAGCTGATTAACCTGAATATGTGTTTCTTGTGCATGCATCCTCACTGCATGACTTTTGCGATTTCTTCTTGGTCTAATATGCATAAATATATCTTGTGTTCTATTTTTGGGGGCTTAACTCAATTCTAAATTAAAGAAAACTATCTCGGTAATAAAAAAACCAAATAAAACAGTAGCTAACAGTAGGGATCATGATGCCCCTGATAAATTCTTCCCTATAACGTTTGTTGGCAAAATAAGTTGGTATCAAATTGATACAAAACGCCATTAAGATAAGCGTGCTTTCCTTAAAACCAGTCCATAAAAAATTGCTGTTTGAGGTTACTCGTACCGTTTTACTACTTATAAGTGATTGGTCAAAAACATATATAATTCCATAGCTCAGCAAGGGTAAAATAATACCAATAATTAGGCCGTAGGAGAATCTGTTCTTAAGTATAAGAGGTGGTTTTGTACCCTGCTTCTTGTAAGTTGGCTTCATGATTTGTGCTTTTTTAAATATAACGGCATTTGTATCAAATGTTACACCTTGCTACTAAAATGGTCTAATGAGTCTAGTGCTTCATACATGGTTAGGTCATGTTTTACCGGTACAACCGATACATAATTGTTTTCTAGTGCCCATATATCCGTATCTTCACCACTGTCTTGGTACTCGTATTTGCCAGTTAGCCAATAGTAAGGTCGTTGCAAAGGGTCTTTTCCCTCCTTAAATTCTTCTATCCAATACCCTTTTGCCTGTCGACAAATACGAATACCATTGATAGATTCGAAAGAAACATTCGGGATGTTTACGTTGAGTAGTTTGGTCGAACCGAGGCCATCTTTAAGGGCAGCCCGTACTATTTGACGTACTATTTTTTCAGCAGCTTCAAAGTTGGCATCTGCGGCAAAGTCGAGTAAGGAAAAACCAATAGCAGGAATTCCTTCCATTGATGCTTCCATAGCTGCCGACATCGTACCAGAATAAATGACATTGGTAGAAGCATTTGACCCGTGGTTGATACCCGACAAGCAAAGGTCGATATCGGAACCTTTAAGTACTACATTTTTGGCAATTTTGATGCAATCTACAGGCGTGCCACTGCACTCGTAGGCGACAACATTTGATCCGAAAATAGTATTTCTGTAAATTCGGATAGGGTCTTCTATGGTTATAGAGTGCCCTTGTGCCGACTGAGGGCTATTAGGGGCTACTACCACAACTTGACCGAATTCTTTGGCTACCTTCACGAGGGTTTCGATACCCTTCGCCGTAATACCATCATCATTGGATATCAGAATTGTTGGTGTATTTTTCATATTTATTGTTTGTATTCTTTGATTCTTAGTAGTTTGATTTTACGATAATTAGTCCCCCATAGGAGTCTGTAATAAATTTCATTTCGGCCAATACTATCAATAATAAAGGTACGTGTCCCGTTGTCTCGGCGTTTGTGTATTACTAAAGTACTGTCGTTAAGGATTTTCCAGGTATCCCAGTTTTCTTTGGTGAGTAAAACCCCGGGAATATAGACATAGCCATCTTCTTGATACCGAACCCTCGTATTATTGGCAGGAGGCGGAGGCATATTGTAGTTTTTTTTGAATTCAATCGAGTCTTCAATCCAATCTCCTATAACCAGTTGTTCGATTTCAAGCATTCTATCGGTCTTATTGGCTGATGAATTGTTTGAGGGCTCACCTGTATTGAGATTTGTTACGGTCGGAGAATCCGGATTGTTACAAGCCAATAATAGACTAAGAATTCCGAAAGTTAAAAATGCTAAAAATTTCATAATGAATTGATAAGGTAGTAATGAAGGGTATTGTTGCTGCAAATATACTCAAACAATTATTGATGCGAAAAAGAGCCGACGATTTAATCTTAATATAACTGTAAAATAATTAGGCTAAGATTTTAGCCATGAGGAGTTCGTTGATCAATTCAGTACCAATTTTGATGGATTTTTGTTTAGTTCCTTCTATTAGATAGCCTCTTTTCTGATAAAGTGCAATAGCGGCAGCATTGTGTTGCATTACTTCTAATTCCATTCGAACAACGCCTAAGCTTTTTGCTTTTTCTTCAACGGCGTCCATTAAGGCATTCCCGACACCCATTCCCCAAAAATCCTTGGCAACACCTAAACCAACGTTCATGCAATGTTTTAGCCGACTGCCTTGACCTCTTCTCCAAAAAGCTCCAATATGACCAATTAATCCATTTTTAGTGGCAGCTACCATGATAATTTGGCGTCCAGATTTGATCGATGAAATAATCTGCATGTGCGAAGGACGAGCATCGGTAGGGGCCGACCCCAAAAAATCGGTTTCTGCATCGATGTATTTGGTGAGGGCCATAAATTCATAAATATCCTTGCTCGTCAAATTTCTTATGGTATAATCCATTTTAATTTTTAATTTAATGATGCGAGTAAAGGCCTAAAATACAAAAGAAACCCAGAAAAAAAAGAGCTTTTTTCTGGATTTCTTTTGTAGCACTAAGCTTGCTAAATATATTTATTTGCGATGTTTTATTGTTAAGGCTGAAAAACCCGTACGTAATCTACGTACATGTGTTGCGGAAATACAGTAGACGCATCTGGGCTGCCAGGCCAATTTCCTCCGACCGCAACATTAAAAATAAAGAAAAATTCTTCTTGGAATTCAGCAAGAGCAGCTGCAGAAATATCGGCGGTGTTGTACAGAATGTCGTCGCGGTACCACTTGATGGATTGCGCATCCCATACAATACTGAAAACATGAAATTCGTCCCAATAATTACCACTGCCTAGCACACTAGAATTTCCGTAAAATTGATGGCCATTGTTGTCCCAATGTATGGTGCCGTGTACGGTACGGTCGTTGGAACCTGCACCTCCAACCATTTCCATAATATCAATTTCTCCGCAAGCGGGCCAGCTTACCGAATTAATATTTTCTCCTAGCATCCACAAGGCAGGCCATAAGCCTTTGCCTTTAGGTAACTTGGCACGAATATCTATACGGCCATACCTAAATGAACGCAAACCCTGTGTTTTGATACGCGAAGATGTATAGCTCGCACCTGCCAAACTTTGCTCTTTGGCGGTAATTTTCAAAAAGCCATTCTCCACGGTGTGGTTTTGAGTCGTATAGTACTGCAGTTCATTATTACCCCATCCCCAATTGCCGGTGCCAAGTTCGTTGGTCCAGTCTGTCGATAAGCTATTGCCATCAAATTCATCGTTCCAAACCAAGCTGTATCCTGGGTAAGAAATAGGGCTGCTGTAGCCAACAGAAGTATCAACCTCTAAATCTATTTCAACAGTATCAATTTGCTCTACAAAATTTGAGTAATCCGTATGCGCTTTTGTTTTTATAAGGTAGCTACCGGATACAGCATAACTGTAATTATTGAGTCCGTCATTGCTTTCGTTGGTCGTTGATTGACCATTATTATCAAAGTATTCAAAAGAATAAAAATTGACATTATCGGCACTTGCTTCGATACTGACATCTCCTTTGTCAACATTTATTTGTACATTAAGATTACTGGGTGAAATCACTTGTACTTGTTCGGCAGGTTCGTTGCAGCTACAAAACTGAAGTAGTATAAAAGTAGCTATTAGATAAAATAATTGCATTAGAATTTTGGTTTGAAATCAATAAAATTGCTTGTTATTAACGGCCTTTAGTTTTGTTGTATATCATCTATATAAAATACATCAGCGCTTGTTGTATTCCAACCAGGAAACAAAACCAATCGGTCGTACACCCCTGAAGTGGCTGCCGAAAAGTCGATACTTACAAGTTGCCATGTATTAGCAGCAGTAACCGTACCATCTATTTCAACAAAATCATTCGGATTCGACGAATTCTCTAATTTGACGCGAATTGTTCCCGTTGTAGGTGCATATACTTTCAAATCGATGTTCGTTTGTGTTGTAAAATCAAGAGTACCTGCTAAATCAACAAACAAACCAGCCCATGTCTCGAAACCATGCGTAACCTCTAGTACTTGACTACTCGTATTAATTCCACCTGCATTTGAGTTGCTAACTACTGCATGCGCGGTACCACCAAAATCATCAAAAGAAGGAGGATTGCTTTCGAAATCAATAGGAAGTGTGGCACTACCACCACCTCCGCCGCCGCCGCCGCCGCCGGAATTACTAACAAAACCATCAGGAATTAAGCGCAAATACCAGTACAATCCTGGATCGTTTTGGTCTTGATACTGCAACCAAAGCGAAGTGTCGGATAAATTAATAATATTATACACGGATACACCAGTATAAAATCCTAAAAAGGAGTTGCCGGATACCGCAAGTGTCGTATCTGTAAAATCGATCAGCCATGATTCATTGACTTGATCATTATACGGAGCTGTCCAATCTGAAAGATTGCTGTATCCACCCGGAAAATTAGCAGATTGTAAATCGTCAACATATACATCTCCGTTGGCAAGCATATCAAATTGAAAGTTATTGAGATAGAATACATAGCGGTCGTTGTATAATCCGCCTCCTGATTTGTCATTCGGTGCAGCGGCATACCATTCAGGATAATTACCAGCCCCTCCAATTGGGCGCGGGCCTACACCAAAATGAGCCGGCACGAGCGAGTCTATGTGCCAAGTTTTAGATCCAGGGCCAGCGTTGCCGCCCGTTAGCATATCATAAAAAGGATTGTCTAGTAAGGTAGGGTCGGTTTGGTCAATAACAAGGTCTTGCGTACTCGAAGCACTTCCTCCTTTGTTGAAGACTGTAAGGGTAACTGTATAGGTGCCTGCATTAGGATATATTGCCGTAGCGGTACTACCGTCTCCTTTGGTCCCATTCCCAAAGTCCCATCTTGCTAATAAATCGGGATTGCTGGCACTAAAGTCTATTATGTTGGGATTCGCTGCTGTTGGAACGAAGGTAAACAAGGCATCGGTATCAACAGGAGGCTCTCCCAAACTTGGATTGTATTTTTCACAGCCAAAAAAAAGAGTGCCGCACATAGCTAATACAGCAAATAAAGTTAGATTTTTCATAATTATAAAGTTTAGTAGCCAGGATTTTGAGACCAATTTCCACCGGCCAAATCTATTTCAATTTGTGGAATAGGGAATAATTCGTGTTTATTTGTTTGAAACCCGTTGATAGCTGTAGCGGCTTGTCCTGTTCTGACTAAATCAAAAAAGCGATGCCCTTCCATGGCCATCTCAAGTCTGCGTTCTGTCCAGATATCGTCTACCGAACTCAAGCTAATATTGGGCATATTAGAGCGACTTCGAACTTGATTGACATATTGTTCAGCCGTGGCTGCGTCTCCGTTTTGGTACAGTGCTTCTGCAGCCATTAACAAAACATCGGCATAGCGAATTACAATATAATTGACTGGACTTGTTAGGTCGTCATCGGGCAAACCAAGTTCAGCTATTTTCTTAATATACTTATTGTTGTAATAGCCCGTATGTCCGCCGGCCCCAATTGCGTAACTAATGTTTTGTGCATTGGGCTGTGCCGCTATAAATGCATCAATATCAAGTATGGTTGCATCTCTTCTTAAGTCTGCCACCGAATAGGCATCGTACAAGTTTTGGGTGGGTAAATTATAACTGTTGCCATCACCATAAATAGGGCCATTGTATTGTCGGATACCCTGGAAACCAGGCCCCACATTACCCTCTAGGCATATTAGGCATCCGTAACCACCTCCCTCAAGCCCGGTGTGTTGAATGTCAAATACTGTTTCAGCATGATTCTCATTGTTGACGACAAATAAATCTTCAAAATTAGGAATCAAATTGTATTGATTGCTGGCAATTAATTCTTGCAAAACAGTAGCCGCTTGGCTGTATTTAGCTTGGTACAAATAAACTTTACCCAACAAGCCTTTAGCTGCGCCTTGGCTGATTTTACCTTTGATAAAAACAGTGGCATCTAAAACTGCTATTGCTGCAGTTAAGTCCGCCTCAATTTGGGCATAGACTTCTGATTTAGCTGATCTTGGAATAGAGGTAGCTTCTTCGACACCTAATCGTTGATTGATAATCAAGGGAACATCGCCAAAAACTTTTACCAATTGGAAGTAGTAAAATGCTCTTAGAAACCGAGCCTCTGCAATGATTTTGTCCTTGCCACTAAATTCAATGTTGTCTTTGTTTTCCATCAGGTAATTGACCCTCGTAATACCGGTGTAATTCCAGCGCATAAGACTGCGCAATTCGTTATTAACTCCACCATGTGTCATTTCATCAATTTGATGCAAACCTTCGGTATCTGTTACCGATTCACCTCCTGCGATGCTGTTATCAGAGGCGATTTCGCCAATCCAAACCGACAAAAAAGAGGCTTGTAATAAATCATAACATCCTACCAATGCCCGTTCGTAGTCTTCTTGTGTTAGAAAGAAATTTTCAGCATCTTGTGTGTACGGAGGAGTCACTTCCAAAAAATCATCACAGCTGCCAAAAAATAAACTGATGACCAGAAAAAATCCAAAATATTTATTATTTGTTATTGATTTCATAGCTTTAAAATTTTACGTTAATACCACCCATGATTGTTCTTGCTTGCGGATAAAATCCGAAATCGACGCCCGACGATAGGACACCACCATAAGGCCCTATGTCTGGGTCAAAACCCTGGTAGTTGGTAAGGGTAAATAAATTGTTTACGGCAACATAAATTCTAAAGGATTCCATTTTTATTTTTTTGGTCCACTTAGAAGGGAGTGTATAGCCTACTTGTAAATTTCGTAAACGTAAAAACGAGCCATCTTCAACATAATAATCAGAAAAGACGTTGTTTCTGTTTTGTGCTGTCGTTAACACAGGGTGTACATTAGAAGTACCCTCACCAATCCAACGATCAATAACATAATCTAATTGGTTTGCATAGGGCTGCTGACGCTCATAATTGCGAATAATTTCTTGGCCGAGGGCTGCATAAAAACTGCAGGATAAATCGATGCCCTTGTAAGCAATGTTTAAGCCTAAGCCCATGGTAAAGTCTGGAATTGGAGAGCCTAACATTTTTTTGTCGCTGTCGTCACTAAAGTTGATGACACCATCGCCGTTAACATCCACAAATCGGAAGTCACCTGGTTGTGCACCTTCTTGAACAACGCCTGCATTATCAATTTCGGCTTGATTCTGAAAAATACCATCTGTCTGGAATCCATGGAAATAACCAATAGGAAAGCCTTTTTCGAATCGAGTGGCAATATTACCGCCGACGCTAAATGCAACCCCAGGCAAATAATCAACGCCGTCCGGAACAGCTGTAACTACGTTTCTTAAATAAGTGAAATTGAAATTAACATCGATGTTGAGTGCTTTTGCAATTTTGGTTCCGTAGGCTAGTTCTACTTCTACACCCATATTATTAACATTACCGGCGTTGATGATAGGTGGGTATCCACCTGGACCGTAAGAACCAATAATTGCAGAAACATCGGGCTGAAACAACAAGTCGTTGGTGTTTTTCCAGAAAAAGTTGGTGGTAAAGTCTAGATCACCAAAAAGGGTGATATCTATACCTGCATTGAATTGTTGTGTGGTTTCCCATTTTAAATCTGGGTTGGCGGCACGGCCTAAGGCAACACCGCTTATGATAACATCATCAAAGGTATAGGTTCCTTCTCCATTTAACAATCCACGGTAGGCAAAGTTGGCAATTTGATCATTTCCAGATACACCATAACTGAGTCGAAGTTTGAAATAATCCATACATTTGAC
>CAJQQM010000250.1 GCA_905480485.1 uncultured Aureispira sp. | reverse complement strand
TGTATTAAGCCTGCCGCTAGCGTTCATCCTGAGCCAGGATCAAACTCTCCATACTATTTCTAGTGTTTTGGTAATCTATCTACATCAGTTAAGATTTCAATTATTTACCCTTTTTTTCACATTTCGTTCTCTTCAAACTTTACGCTTGCTTACCTAATTAACCTGCAGTTTCAATTAACTTTTTCTGATACGGCCGAAACCGTATCCCACATTTAACTTCATAAATGCTTGTATTTTTTTCATCCTTCTTTTTGAGGACGATTGCAAAGGTCTAACAATTTATTTAATCTGCCAAATCATTTGACATTTTTTTTAAAAAAAAATTAAACCGTTATATTGTATTTGAACTTGCGCCTTTTGGCCAAAATCTTATTTGTTGACCGAAGCGATTGCAAATGTCTGACACTTTTTTTATTCCTCCAAATCTTTGAGGTGTTTTTTCAAAATTAATTTGAATAAAAAGCCACAAATAATTGATTTACAAGTTGCCTAAATTAATCAAATCTCTGCAAAAAAAATTGCTTGCATAAAAAACAGTGAAATCCATACATTTCTACATTAATTTAAGCTTGCGATTAAAAGATATTCTTGAAAAAAAGATTATTTTTATTCTTTTGAAATTATAATAAAATCCTAGTATTATGTTCGGAGTCATGCGCCCTCAAAACAGCTGTTCTCATAAACCTAATTCATCTGCACAATTCCACAGAATGCATTATTGCGGCGTCTGTAAAGTGATCGGTACAAAATATGATCAAAAAAGTCGTATGCTACTAAATTACGACACAGTTTTTATGGCTGAGGTACTATCGCATCTTTCACAAGAGAAATTAGAGCAATGGGAAGCTCCCTTGCAGCGTATTAATCAATGCTTTAGCCTTCCTAAAGATGCTGATTTGCCCCCTTCATTGGAATATGCAGCAGCAGCCTCTCTTTTATTATCGGAATTAAAAATTGATGACAATTATAAAGATAGTCAACGAATAGGCTGGAAATTATTAGACAGATTTTATTCAACATCATTCAATAAAGCTACGCAACAACTCGAAAAATGGAATGTTCCAATAGATAGCATCAAAGAATTGATTACAGTACAGCATATCAAAGAACAAAATGGCGACAATCTAAGGTCAGCAGAGGAACAATTGGATTTTTATGCGGATGCTACCGCTCAAATTACTGCTTTAATATTTGAAGCAGGAGGTCTATTTTTAAACATCAAAAAAAATTTATATAATTTTGGATTTGAGTTCGGTCGACTAATGTACTTGCTTGATGCGCTAGAAGATTACGAAAAAGATATTTTCAAGAAACAATTTAATCCTTTTGCTGCAAGATGGAATTTTACAAAATCATTGAGTTGCGAACAGTTGGAATGCATGCGTTTGGCTGTTACTAATGCACAGCAAAGAGTTGTTGAATCATTAAAATCATTACCGTTAGACGAAGCTAGCTGCCAACGCTACCAAGAACAACTTATCTCGAATATAGCACTTAGAATTTATAAAGAAAGAAGCATCCCTACTACAAAGATAGAACGCCTTAAAAAACGGTGGCAACATGCTTTATCTTATGCAAGTGCCTCGTATTGCAAACCTTCCTTAGGCTGGAAACAACTCAATTTCTATTTATTGGCCTGGGCTGTTTTTATAAGCCCAGATGCGGCGGAATATGTGCCACAAGATGGAAGAATGGAAATTTTTAAATGGTCGGCTTTTATAACAGCCGCATTAGCTGGAATAGGAATTAGCGGCGTAATCAGAAGAAACCGAAAAGAAACTAAGAAAAAAAGAAAGGCAAAAAAACGACTACGCCGTCTCCTGAAGGGCCTCAAAGCTATCTTTTATGGAAAAAACACCTGTTGTGAAAGTTGCTGTAGCAGCTGTTGTAATGGTTGTTGTGAAAGTTGCTGTCAAACAATTTCAGAAAGTGAGACTCCTTGGTTTTGGATCTTATTATTGTTGGGACTTTTACTTTTAACAGGATTAATAGTATTAATTTTGTATTTAGCAGGAGTTATTTAAGGCTTTTAAAATAATACCCGTAATTAATATTTAAATTGAATTGAAATTTATGATGGACGATTATCCTTCCAAGATATTGCTCTTCGGCGAGTATACAATAATTAAGAATTCATCGGCATTAGCCATTCCATTTACACAATATAGAAGTTTCTGGAGCGATGCTTCAATACAGCAAATCGATTTTGAGCACACCATAGATGCAAATTTTTCGAAAAATAGCTTGCTACAAATAATAGAAGATTTAAAAAAATTAAAGAAACCAAAAATTGCCCTGCAAAGACTCAAAAAAAACCTCGAGGAAGGTCTTTGGATTTGCAGCAATATTCCTTTAGGATACGGCCTTGGAAGTTCGGGGGCGGTAAGTGCGGCAATTTATGATCGTTACGTAAACAAAAAAACAGATAATCTTACTCAACTAAAACAAGACTTAGCTAGAATTGAGCACTCCTTTCATGGTAAAAGTTCGGGAATAGACCCACTTATTGCCTACACAAATGCTCCTCTTTGGGTACATCAAGACAAAAAAATTGAAGCCGTTAACTTGCCCAAGCAATTAAATGAGGGCTGCTTTTTTTTGGTAGACAGCAAAAAAGCCAGAAATTCTGCCGAATTAATCCACTTTTTTATGCAGGAATGCACAAAAGAACCTTTTGAAAAAGACTTTCTGAAACCTATGAAAGTGGCCGTAGAGAGGTCTATCGAAGCACTTATAGAACAAGATTGCTCAACAATCAAACAGCAAATGGCAATAATTACAGCCTTACAGTTTATGTATTTACCACCAATGATTCCCAGAAGCATGACCAATTTGTGGATGACAGGGATAGAAAGTCAAGATTTTTATCTCAAACTATGCGGGGCAGGTGGAGGCGGATTTGCCTTAGGCTTTACACAAGATTGGGAAGCTACTAAAGTTCATTTATATGGTTTTGACTATCAAAGAATTCTTTAATCTTTTCTAAACATCCATTGAACGAACTCTCTGAGTGTAGTTTTTTTGCCATACATTAAAATGCCAATTCGATAAATTCTTCCAGACAACCAAATACAAAAAAGACAGCTAAGCATTAGGACAACTATCGACAATATGATTTGGGCAATAGGGGGATCAAAAACAATTCTAGCGGGCATTACAATTGGTGAGAAAAAGGGAAATATAGATGCCCAGACAGCCATTGTAGAAGTAGGGTTTTCGACTGCTGCAATACCAATATAAAAGGCAATAATCACTGGAATTGCAACGATAAGTGTTAAGGACTGCCCTTCTCCCCAATCATCTCCCATTGCTGCGCCAACCGCTGCAAATAAAGAGGCATATAAAATATAACCTCCTATAAAAAACACAAGGAATATAAAGACAATATAGCCGTAGTTGAAGTTTTGTAATTCTTGGATAATAAACATTAAATCTTCCAAGTCTTTACCATTAGATGTAGAAGTAGTTGTGAGTTGTTGTAACGCTTTTAATTTGCCAGAAAAAGCAAGACCTACTCCAAGGTACAGCAGCGGAAAAACAGCAGCCCAGATAGCAAATTGCGTTAAACCAACGGCCCCTACGCCAACAATTTTGCCAAGCATTAGCTGAAATGGGCGCACAGAAGAAATCAATACTTCTACAATTCTATTAGTTTTTTCTTCCATGACTGAACGCATAACCATATTTCCATAGATAAAAATAACCATATATATTAAGAACATCATAATTGCCCCTAGCGCAGTTGCTACATAAACACGCGAACTAGACGTATCTTTTTTGGAACTGTCGGTATTTTTGGCCTGAAGGGCAACGGTGGTATTTAAGCGCTTTAGGTATACCTCATTGAGCCCTAATTCAGCCATTTTTATCTTGCGGGCTTGCGCTTTTATGGCCTTTTTGATGGCTTCTTGCGTAGTAATACTGATATCTTCGTCTGAGTAATAATGGACGTTGAAAGTATTTGTTGCACTATCTAAAGATTGTTGAGGAATATACAGTATAGCCTTATATCCGGCTTTCTTGAACGTCTTTTTGAGGGTATCTAAACTTCCATCAGGGTAGCTAAACGACACCATAGCATCTCTCAAACGTCCTTTTTCTTTAATTTGCAAGGCATCAGAAGGGTCTAGTAGGGCAATCTTTTTGTGTTCCACCCCCGATGACATGATATAAATTAAGGCAATCCAAAAGATTACGAATCCAATTGGAGTGAGGACAGTAGTTAGAATGAAGGATTTCTTCTTAACCCTAGAAAAATATTCTCGCTTTATGATCAACCAAGTTTTATTCATCCGATACGCCTCCTACAATTTTTATGAATATTTCATTAAGAGTGGGTAATATTTCGTTGAATCCGGTGATAAAAGTACCATTAGACAACAAGTAATTTAGAAATTTATTGGCATGTGCCACATCTATCAATTGCACTTTGATACTATTTGTTTGGGCTTCTACAAGCGTAACATGTTCTTCAAAATTTTCGGGCAATGTACCGTTGAAATCGATTTTATAGATATGTTCTTTAAAATCATTTTTTATTTGATCGACAGCTCCTTCCAAAACATTCTTCCCTTTGTTGATCAACACAATATTTTCGCAGATTTGCTCTACTTGTTCCATTCGGTGGGTAGAAAATAAAATAGTCGTTCCGTTTTTGTTGAGATTATCTATCTCTTCGCGAATCAAATTGGTATTGATGGGATCAAGACCAGAAAAAGGTTCGTCGAGAATTAATAAATCAGGGTTATGTATAACGGTGGATATAAATTGGATTTTTTGTTGCATGCCCTTCGATAGCTCTTCAATTCTCTTGTGTCTCCAGCTACCTATATCAAATCGATCCAACCAATAATCAAGTTGTTTCAGGGCTTCATGTTTAGAAAAACCCTTGAGCCTTGCAAGATAGGTGATTTGCTCCCCGACCTTCATTTTTTTGTACAGGCCGCGTTCTTCAGGCATATATCCAATCAAAGATGGATGTGTGGTGTTTAGTGGTTGCCCATTAAACAAAACTAGACCTTGATCAGCCTTAGTAATCGTAGTGATGATTCGGATAAGTGAAGTTTTACCCGCTCCATTAGGGCCTAACAACCCAAACACCTTTCCCTTTTCAATGTTGAAAGAGATATTGTCGCAAGCAACATGCTTTTGGTAAACTTTGCGTATGTTTTGAAGTTCGAGTACGTTCACTAACACTAATTTTTAGGTTCAAATATGTGAAAACAAATGTACATTTTAATCATTAAATATAAAAGAACTACCCATAAAAAGAACGGCATTAGTAATAAATAATCGTATGCGGTAACAAATTTTCAACTTTGCGCTTTTCGGACTTAGACAGTTGATTTCTTGTAAGGTACAAACTCTTAAGCTTGTTGAGGCAAGATAAAGCATTCGGCAGTCGTTTGATATTATTATCTGCCAAATCTAACACTTCTAAATGTTCGAGCATGCAAAGTTCCATCGGTAATTCGTCGAGTTCATTGTTTCTTAATATTACTTTTTTGAGCCTGCTTAAATGAACAAATCCCTTTGGAATCGTTTGAATTTGATTGTCGATCAGGGATAGAATTTCTAGTTGTTGCAATTGAACAATTGAAACCGGGATTGTTTTGAAATGATTGCCCACTAAAGAGAGTTCCGTTAATTGTGCCAATCGGCCAATTTCATCAGAGATAGTCTGTAGGGAATTGTAATTAAGCGTTAGTTGTTTGAGGCGATTTAGTTGAGAAAAGTTAGGCGGTAGCTTTTGTAGATTACAATGATTTAGGGCTAATGTTTCTAATTGACTTAATTGGCAAAAATTAGGGGGCAGGCTGGGTATTTGATAATATTTGTATTCAATCGAGGTAATTAAATCAAGAATCGCTGTCCAATTATTTTGCAAACATCTAAACAAATAGGCCGGACGACTAGTTAATAATTTTGCAAGTTCCGCATTTGATTCCACACCAACACCTTCAAGCATCTGAAAGGCTAATTCGTGGTTGACTTCTTCGTTGCTTTTGAGCAATTGAATGAGCGTGTTATAATCGATAGAGGACATATTATTAGGGGATTTGAGGGAAGTAGTCTGTTAGTGTTCGAAAATGCTTTACGTGATTCTTCGAACGAATCGTTATTGTACCGACTATCAAATTAGGCAAAAACTACTTAAAGTGTTTACAAAACTGGTTATTTTTAATTTAAATAATATATTTATAGTGTTCTATAGTATTGTGGACCACAGATTATCTAACGAATGACAAGCTACAAAGGGGAACATAATCGACTAAAAGAAAAAATCCTAAGCAATTTGGACCTCAAAATCCTTAAGATCAATTTTTGGGAAGGTAAAACAGAACTTGTTCCCGAAATTGCCCTATTAGAGGATTTGGAAGAGATTCATATCGCCAAAAATAACCGAATTAAAGACTACCCCACCGAAACAGCCGATTTGACAAAGCTTAGAACGATTAGACATTATCAGTGTAATTTAAAAAAAATACCCACAGTATGGGGCCAAATCGAATCCCTAGAATCCCTCGTTTTATCCCACAATAGTTTTAATAAGTCAACAAATTGGTCGGTATTGTCGACTGCCAAAAAGCTCAGAAAACTAGATTTGAGTTATGCAATACAGTCGTTTCAATGCTTTCCCGAATCCTTGTGTAGCATTGCAAGCTTAGAGTCTTTAAACATAACGGGCAATCAAATTAGTCAACTTCCCGCATCTTTTGCACAATTAAAAAAATTGCGTTGCTTAAATGCAGCAGGTAATATTTTTGAAGCATTCCCTTTGATTTTATGTCAGCTGCCTAAATTACAACAACTCATTTTACCGGTGCATACGCTTCAATACTTTAATGATCAAGCGTTAGGTATACTTCAAATTAACGACCTGCGATTTACAGGGCAGGTCAAAAGTCCTTTGATTCATGACTTAAAATCATTGATATTAAGCCTACGTAAAGGAACGTTTTCGAAGCAGGAGGCAAGCCTCTTTTTGCAGATAATTCATCAAAAAGTCGACATAAACAGTCTTCATAACGCTGATTTAGTGACGGTATTGAATTGTGGTGTACTTTCTTGTGTTAATTTGGCGCTCTTAACCATAGAAAAAAGAATCAACCAAGGTATTTTTGGTGAGAATAAGCTACCGTCGGCTGGTGATAAAATTGTTTTTGTTGGAAGAACAACCGGTAAGAGCTCTGACTTAAAGCGTCTTTTTTGGGATAATGACATTCGTACAGGGGTTAAAATCAATACATCTACGCAGTTTATTTTGTTGGCCAAAAACCCCGGACTTAGTTATCAAAAAATGCTGCAGAACAAATGGAATATTCTAACAGAACAAATGGCTATACGCTATTTGAACCATCAAAAAAAACCATTCTTACTGCAAGAAATCGAAGCTGGCAAAAAGGATAATCTAAATAAAATTAGCAGCTTACTATTGAGTATGCAAGAAGATAATATTTATTTGGGATTGGAGTTATTAAAAACCGGCGGGTTACCAAAAGAAATTACGACATCGCTCTTTTTGGCCTACAAAGTTTGTTCGACTCAAAAAATAAAACGGGCTATATTTGACATTTTAAGTCAGATTGCTCCCCTAGAATTTACTACTGCACTAAAACACCGTAAGAAAATAGGGGCAAATGTTTCTGAAAAAACCCTGCAAAACAACTTGGAATACTACAGTGCACTTTGCAACTTAAACGCACTTTTGATGGCCCAATTTTTAATGGAAAAATATCAAAAAGGTATTTTATATGCACTTTTCAATCTCAAAAAATCGGCTCAAATAACTTATTTTTCGAGTAGAATAAAAGAGGGAAAGCTAGATTTATCTTCCCTTGACCTAAACGATTTACCCTTAAATTTCTCGGCCATAGAGGGCCTTTTACACCTTGACCTTTCCGACAACAAACTAAGTTCAATCCCCGAAGTTTTATCGGAATGCAACGAACTGATAAGCCTTGACCTGCGTGGCAACAAAAATCTACATCTGAATGAAAAAGGGTTGCTCGCTTGTTCAAACCTGACAACTATCTACTTAGATATAAGCCAAAAAGAAGCATTAGAACGCAAAAAAAATTCCATAAAAAAATCAATATGTATTGTTGTAGGCTAGTACAATTATTTTTGAATAGTACAGGGAGACCATCAAAATACGAGCTGTCTGAACTATTAAGTGTTAAACTTATTTAAATCTCGTTATTTTTTGTTATTTTAGTAACTGAATATAACCGTTGAATAAGTTTATGTATCTGCGCACCTTACTTTTTATACTACTCTGCAGTCCCTTTTGTTTCACAAAAGGACAAACCGATGTTTACCTAAATATCGATCACAAATTTGATAAATCAAATTTTGCTTTAGGGCAGATTTATATTGATGACAACAACCAAGCTATTCAAATTACACGTCTTTCTTATTATATTCATCAAGTGCGCCTGCAACACGATGCCGGACAACATCAAGTTATTCAAAATCATTTTTTAATTGATTCTGAGGTTTCTAATTATTTTCTCGGCAATTTATCCACAACCGTTGAAGCATTAGAATCTGTTGCGTTTAATTTAGGAGTGAATACGATTTACACGCCCAACAATTTCAATCAAGGACATCCCCTAGCAGAGTCCTCTATGTATTCTGATAATGAACAAGATTATGTGTTGATTGCCATCGAAGGTCTTGTAGATAGTGATGCTAATCAAATTCCTGACAAAGATTTTAAACTACTAGCAACAAGTCCTGCACTAAGCCAAAACATATCCGTCAATGCAAAATCGGCGGCCGAAAACAACCGTTTAAACATTAACTTGAACGCAAATATTGCCAATCTTCTAAAAAATATTGATCTACAAGCTGTAGGTATACAAGAAAATAGCGGCTTAGACAACCAAACATTGTGTGATAATGCTAAAGAGGAAAATGTTTTTTCGAACGTTTCAACAACAGGTGTAACAGAATTGGTCTCACCACAAAATCAAATTTATATAGATTCAAGATTATCCATAGCACCGACCATTCACTACAAGTTTTTTACGAGTGAACAACTTGATATGACAATCACTAACCTGAACGGAAGCTTTTTTATTCAGCGTTTCAATCTTTTTCCTGAAGGCAACTTCTACCTCGACCAAAACCTCGCCTCAGGTCTTTATATCGTTATCTTCACTAGCCCTAGAGGCATTCGTCAGAGTCGTCGTTTTATTGTTCGAAACTAAAACAAGCGGCCACCTTTCTTTTTCCAGTCACTGCTCAAAATCTTCTCTATTTATAATAGTCTAATGGTAAAGTACGCCCTATTAGACGGTACTAGATACTGTACAAAAATGCTGGAACTATGGTTTCAACTACAATTCTACACTACGTAGAATTATTAAGCAATGCACCTGATGCTTAAATTAAAAATATTGAAGTTGACCAAATGCAACGCTGTATTTTGCAGCAGGGCTGAATAACGATGAAGTTGTTTAAAGTAGTATCTGCAAAAAATAAACGTAGCGTTGAACGAATCTATCTAACATCATTCTATCCTATGTCTAGACTATACATTGAGCATTTTAAGGACCCTATTTTTTTCTACAAACCATACCATCAAAACATAAGTACCGAGTAAACAATTTCCAACAACTAAATTAAGCCAGACATTTGGGCCGACAATCGGTCGTAAGGTCAAATCGAAAAGTAAATAAATAAGCAACGCGACCAGAACATAGGCAGATATGCGCTTGATATCGTAGGGAATTGGATAATGTCGTTGCCCCCAATAATAACACAGCATCAGCATGGCTGCATAACAAATTAGGGTAGCCCATGCCGCCCCTAAATAACCAGGAAACCCTAAATACAAACAAAGGGGTATCCCTATTAAATTGCCTGCAATCGTAACTGCAGCACCAATTAAGGCTATGTAAGCGCCATATTTGGTTTGATTATTAATTTTAAACCAAACAGCAAGATTATAGTATAATCCCAAAAACAAGTTGGCTAACAGCAAATACGGAACAATAATCAGTCCCTCTCTGAAATTAGACCCTATAAAATACTGCACAATTTGCATATTCAATAGGATGGCCAAAAAACCTATAGTCCCTACTAAAGTGAACAAAAATGCAATATCTGCATATAATTGACGTGCATATTTTTTGGAAGCGTTTCTAAAAAAAAAGGGTTCGGCCGCATAATTAAAAGCTTGTGTAAAGAGATTCATGAAGATGGCTAATTTGTAGCAGGCCCCGTAAACACCTAATTGCTGCAATACTTCATCTGAACTACCTGGCAAATACGCTTTTAACAAAATTCTATCTAATACCTCATTGACAATGCCCGCAAAGCCTGCTAACACCAAAGGCATGGAATAAAATAGCATCTTTTTCAATAATTGTGTATCAACAATAGCTACTTTTGTTTGTGAGGTGGCCAACTCTTTGGATGGCTGCGCAAAGGGATACCTGTAGGTGGATAACAAAAGTAAAAATGTACTGCCACTAGCTAATAAGTTGGCCATAAATACATAGCCAATACCCATGCTGCTATCGTAATATTGAGGAAAATAATTGGGTAGTACATATAAAAAAAGTAAGACAAATCCCAGGTGTATAAACAAATTAATAAGCTTAACGGTAGCAAACTTAAGAGCTTTTCCCTCGAGCCTTAACAAGGCGAAAGGGAGGGCCGAAAGAGCGTCAAACCCTAGTATAAAGGCAAACCAAATAATGTACTCAGATTGCTTAGGGTAGCCTAAAAAATGGGCAATAGATGACGAAAAAAACAACAGCAACAACACCAAAAAAGTAGTAGAGGAGCACAACATAGTTGCGGCAGTCTTAAAGGTAGTAGCTCGCGTTGCTTTTTCTGCCCCAAACTTAAAGAACGCGGTTTCGATACGATACGTAAAAAGTATCATCAAAAAAGCCGCCCAGGCATAGATATCTGTTTGAATACCAATTTGAGCACGGTCGTCGTTGAAAAAATGGGTCAAAAAAGGAGTCAGAAAAACAAAGGTGAGAAGTCTTCCTAAAATACTACTTAAACCATACAAGGCTGTTTCGCCAGCTAATTTCTTGATTAAAGACATAAAATACAAGGTATTAAAGACTATTTTGGAACAGCAAGACTCCAGATTTTATACAGGGTGCTAGCCCAAAGATACACCAACAAAGGAAACAACACAAAACTTGCCTTATTTAATACATAAGCCCCCTCAATATCAAAATGTATCAAGTGCATTGTTGCCCGCGTTAATCCACAAGCAAAGCATTCTTGTCCCAATAATAATACGGACAAACAGATACTTGGTCCATCGTCAAAAAAGTGGGCAGGCAGTAGGAGTAAAAAAACGGGTATGCCCCCCCAAAACAAACCTAATATACGATACAATATAACTGCTGTATTCACATTTTAGCTAATTAAAACATTAAAGGTAGTCACCAATAATATAGTACATTATTATCAAACAACAGCGCAGATAATTTCTAATTCTGTATTAATCTATAAATAACCATCCAAAATGGTTACCTTGTAGGTATAGGTTCCATCAACAAAATAGCTAATATTTCTTAAAACAGCTTTATGTCGAAAACTAAAATAGATATTGTAGCAGCCCTGAGAAAAGGAAAAAACCATGCAGCCATTCAAGAACTGTATCAATCTTATCCGAGTATCAGTAAATTCATCCGTCGCAACGGCGGGGATGAATTTGACGCTCGGGATATTTTTCAGGATGCCTTACTAATTTTGTATCGAAATACCCAAAAAAACGATTTTGAACTGACTTGCGCAGCAGGTACCTACTTATACAGTGTAAGTCGTTTTTTGTGGAAAGATGTCCTCAAAAAAAGAAATAAAGAAACAGAATTATCCAAATCACTCAAAAGCAACCTTCCGCTTGAGACAGAATTAGAGACTTTTCAAGAACAACAAATACAGGCCAAAAAACTAGCCACCGTACTTTTACAACTTGGCGAAAAATGTAAGTTGATTTTAGAGGCTTATTATTACCAGAAGATGTCGATGAAAGACATTGCTGCCCAATTTGAATACAGTAGTGTAAACAGTGCTAAAACACAAAAATATAAATGTATTGAGCGAGCAAAAAAAATTGCGGCTAATCCCATCACCACCCCTTCCAAATTTTAACCATGCGCCAAGAATTAGAGAATATACAATATATAGAAAAGTACCTTGAGGGTGCGCTTGAATTTGAAGATAAACAGAAGTTTGAACAGCATTTAGAAGAAAATCTTCAATTCAAGCAAGATGTGCTATTACAAATTCAAATTGTTCAAAATTTAAAGGAAGAGGCATTCTTAAAGAATATTTCTGAATTTCACCATCAATACATTAATCAATCGCCAAAAGATAGTTTCCCTGCAACTAAATATATTTTATGGGTACTATTGTTCGCTTTGCTTGGGGCGGCAATCTGGAAATTCACCACTTCTTTTACGACCGAACCTAACCCGCTTAAACCTCAACAAGAGATTATTCCAACTAAACCGGTCCTCACAACAGAAAATGTCAAACCAGACTACCGCGCGCGCGTCGCTACTTTGCAGGCTTTTCAAACGCCCTTTAATGCGGTTCGTCTGAATGGTGCTGCCACTATACGTCTTGAAGGAAGTAACTCCATCCTAAGTATTCCTAAAAATGCATTAGTTGATCGAAGTGGTAAGGTGATAAAAGGTGCCTATGAATTAAAGTACAGACTGATCAACGACCTTAGTGCGCGTAGCTTTTACCCTATTGACATGCAATACAAAAAGGCGGAGGAAAACTATCGTTTTACAGGGGCTGCAATTTTTGAAATACAAGCCTTCAAAAACGGTGATACCTTGTCTTTAGCTCCTGGAAAATCAATGTCTCTCGACTTTGAAACCATCAAAAGAAATACCGCTTTACAATTGTTTTATTACGATAAGAAACAGCAAATTTGGGAAGCTACAGCAGCTGCAATAAACTATCATCGTCGAGGCAGTTTTGAAGAAAAAGTAGATAGTGTTCGGTATCGTGCTGCCCTTGCCGACTTTGAAACCAAACAAGCAGCCAAAAATAAAGTGCCTCAGCGAGACGGCAAGACTATAGATTTGGGAAGTACTGCGCTAATGCCAGAAGGCATACAAAAATTACCTGAAGCAAAGATACCCCTTCCCAACCAATACCTAGTCAAACATTTTTATAACCCCAAAATTATAAAGGATTTAGAGTTGCGTTCGTTTGGTGCCTATAACTTAAGCGAATTATATAAAGTACAAAATCAAGTGGCTATAGAAGCTGATTATCTCGACGAAAAAGGAAACAGAATTGACGATGCCTATCTGCTCACTGTCATCGATCTCAATTTTGATGCAGCTTATAGTTTCAAGCCCAAAGAGTTTATTTGCAATACAAAAGCCAATAATGTCTTGATACTTTGGACAAAATCTGGCAAAATTTATTCCTTTGTAAAACGGGCTACTGTACAGCTAAAGACAGGAAACTACTCTTTTAACATGCAAGACCTCAGTTCTAGCGTAAAAAGCATAGACGACCTCAAAAAATACCTCCGCTTTGTTAGAAAAGCGACCAAAAAGAATGTAACCAATCGCTAAAACTGTATTAAGAGGTAAAAAAACCTTATGAAACAGTTATTTTTAATCCTAGTTATTATACTTACTTTTTGCAAGCTTGAAATAAAAGGACAGCCTTCCTTAGAAGCTACCGAACAGCTTGCTTTGATTCAGGTTTCCGTTATGGATATGCAAAAGAAACCTCGTGTTCATGACGATATCCTCTTTGTTGGTCAACAAACTAATGTAAGTTATCGAGGAAAATCTGATTCTAGTGGCAAATTCGAATTATTACTTCCCGAGGGCCAAACCTATCAAGTTAGAATAGCGGGATTGGTCGATGACATAGAATTTGAAAAACTACACATACCCCAACAGGATGGCATCATAAGTGGTCAGTTTCAAATTTGTTACCAACCTGCACAAAGCTACACCTTGCATGATGTACTTTTCGAAACCGCCAAAGCTTCTTTAAAAGCCAATTCATTTGCAATTCTACAGCAAGTAGCAGCTGCTATGAAAGCCAAGCCACAACTTTTGCTGGAAATAGCAGGGCATACCGATGCCGTCGGTGATGAAGACTTTAATCAACAACTATCAGAAAACCGCGCAAAAACAGTTGTTCAATACCTGGTGCAACAAGGAGTTGAATCCGACAGACTTAAAGCCGTTGGTTATGGCGAATCACAACCTATCGCTGACAACAACAGCATTACAGGCAGAACTAAAAACAGAAGAACAGAGGCACGTATCTTAACGTCGCTAGACTAAATGATTGTTATTTCTTTGGAATAAACCTGTTGGTCTGAAGATTCTAGCATA
>CAJQQM010000249.1 GCA_905480485.1 uncultured Aureispira sp. | reverse complement strand
GTGGGGAGAAAATTCTACCTACATTGAATTGATACCCCGCCGACAAGTCAATGATTATAAAACAGCGGTGATTGGTTTTTATAATTCGGCAGCTAATGCTGGCAATAATGGCGCCAACATAGGCACCGGCGATAGCTATTTATCGATAGAATCCAATGTAACCGATGCGACTCAAAAAGATGTCGTTCTGCAGGCTCGAAGCAACGGAAGTGTAGGTATTGGCACATCGACGCCGTCCGAAAAACTGCATGTTTCTGGTGGGATAAGGGTTTCAAGTCTGGCTGGAACCAATAATAGATTGGTACAAGCAGATGCTACGGGAGTTTTGAGCAGTATTGCAGATGGTATCAACGGTCAAGTATTAACAACTAATGGCGCCGGTTCACTAACTTGGCAAAACACAGCAAGTGGAACAGAGTGGAATCTGAGTGGTAATGCTGGAACGAATCCTACCAATAATTTCTTGGGAACTACTGACAACCAAGATTTGGTCATCCGAACCAATAATGTTGAAAAAATGCGCATTAATACCGACGGTAACGTAGGGATTGGTACCCAAAGTAATTTGGCGCGTTTGTATACCAACTTGCCCAACACCAATACTACTACAAGATATGGCTTTTACAATTATATGGACGGAGCAAGCACCTCCTCTACATATGCTATCTACAACCGAAATTTAAGCTCGACCAATAGTGTTAAATATGGAATTTATAATTTTGTAAATAATGAAGGAACCGGATCGCATTACGGGATAATGAACTACACCTACATGAATACTGCTTCTAACAGTACAGGCTTTGGTAATTACAATTATTTAAGTAGTTATGGAACAGGTAATCATAGAGCTTCTTACAATAATTTAAATCATTCAGGAACGGCTGTTAGCACACAAAATTATGCTGCATATAACTTGATTAATATTGCAACATCCTCAAACACTTCTACTATTTATGGAGAATATACAGAAGTAGACTTTAGTGCAGGACCTAGTTATGGAGAATACAAAGAAATGAACTCTAATGCCTCCTATACAAGTGAAATGTATGGAGATTATAATCAAATGTTAGGAACAGGTAATGGAACATCCTATGCCGTTTATAATGATTTTGATAACACAGGGACAGGTGCTAAGTATGGAGTTCGAAATGAATTTGCTGACGTGGGGGGCGCAAAATATGGGCTCTACAATAACTTCGCTAATGGAACAGCTACAGGTACTATATATGGCGTTTATAACAACATATTAAACGATGCGAATGCAACTAAATATGGTACATACAACCGTATAAATGGTGGAGATGGTTCGCTTAGAGGAAGCTTTAACTCTATTACACCTGCTACGACCAATACGAGTACAATCTACGGGGTTTATGGTTCGGTGAGTTCGAATGGAACAGGATTACATTATGGTGGTTATTTCTCTGCTTATGGCGATAATAATCGTGCTGTTTATGCTGCGAATACGCATCCTAATGGTTGGGCAGCTTATTTCTCGGGTAGAGGGTATTTTTCAGGAAATGTTGGAATTGGGACAACTGCTCCAACAGAGAAATTACATGTTGTTTCGGATAGAATACTGCTTCGAAACGGTTCTGACGCTATTTATTGTTCGTACAATAATATTACTAATTATGGATTTGAATTAATCGGTTCTTACCCCGGATTTGGTGCTTCGGTTCAGCGAGCCATTATTTTAGGAGGTTATAATCAAAATAATACAAATGGACAAGGCTATGATGCTGCAAACAGAATCCAATGTGGCGGAGGTAATTCAGCGACCTTGCCCATTTATGCTACTAGTCATATTACAACAAGCTCTGAGAAATTCAAACAAAATATTTCAGCGTTACAATATGGTCTAGAAGAGGTTCTTAAGATAAACCCAGTTAGTTACCAATATACCTTTGATAAAACCAAATTGTATAAAGTAGGATTTATAGCCGAACAAGTTAGTAAAATAATTCCTGAAGTAGTAGCCCATCATGACGAGGAAGGAAATGAAGTGAGTTATGACAAAGGCCAAGCAGTAGGTATGGAATATGCACAAATGACCGCCGTTTTGGTCAATGCTGTCAAAGAACAACAAGCTCAAATCGAAGAACTTAAGCGTTCTTTGCTAGAATCAAAAGAACGCATACAGCAGCTAGAAAATAAATAATTAAAACAAGCTTTACCAAAAGAGGCTTTCCAAACAGGAAAGCCTCTTTTTTTTGGCTACACCCAACTCGTCTTAAAAAGAGTACTTTAGTAATCTAAAAATTATCTAACGCTTCTTGAACTATAATTTCGCCCCAAAAATGGACGCTTGTTAAGAATTTAAAAAGCTGTTGAAGGCTTTTCAAACAATAAACGCCATTAACTATCCCAAGCACCAATAATTCATTCAATTTTTTTGCACCTACTTTATTTAGTTTTTGATGAATGTACGGTTGTACACCTTGTTGTTGGTGCTTAATATCAATTGATAGTTTGAAGCTGCCAAAGAACTTATATCTATATCTAAATGCAGTATATCCTTAAAGCTTGGAAGCTTTTTTTCGAGCACCATTTCACCCAAAGTATTATAAATTCTAAGCTGTATTTTAGTGGTGTTTTCTAAAAATAGGTCTAGGGATAACTTAGATTGTGCAGGATTCGGGTACAGTTGTAAAGTACCTTGTCTGCCAGCTGTTTGTTCAAGCGCAACAGTATTTGAAATTTCAACAGTTCCATCTAACTTCATAAGCTGAATACGATAATAATTTAAGCCTTCTAGGGGAATAGAATCTATAAATTCAAATATTGTAGCATTAGTAATTGAAGGTTCTATAAAAGCAATATTATAAAAGTGTATGCCGTCTTTGCTTCTCTCAATAGAGTATCCGTGCTTGTCAGAAGCATTGGCTACTTCCCAAAACAGGCGATTCTTATAACCATATTTAGAAGCTTTAAGTTGTAATAAGGCAAAAGGAGATTCGAGATTTAAAAGAATGGAACAGTCAATTAATTCAATGTTTATATCGTGGCTAGCGGTACAATTGTTGTCATCTGATACAGTTAGGGTTTTAGTGACGGTTGAAGCAGGCCACCCGGTAGATGAAAAAGTTGTTGAAGGACTATTAGGGTCGGCTACGCCCAAGCTTGGTGTCCATTGATAAGTATAGGGGTCGTTAGGTAAAGGTGTGTCAAATGAAATGCTCCAGTCGTTCAATACGCCCGATTGTTTGCCGGTACAATCGTACACTGTCAAGGTCCAGGTACCATTGGTAGCAACCCCGTTTAGGTCGGACATCGAGACGGTACCGTAGGGATTGAAACTGCTATTGAAAGGTGCAGCACCTGCAGTCAAATCTACAGAAGATGAATCTGTAAAGCAGGTGCCCGTAAAATTATTACCCGACAAGGTATTATTGTTGGGCGATAACAAGATGCAGGGGCTACCGCTTGGTGCACATAATTCAATCTGTATGTTCTCTACCGAATTAAGATCAATATCTAAACATACCGAAACAGTCGTCAAACCTACTATCGGGTCGGCTACTCCTGTTACCGTAATCGGGACTGAAACACCTGTGACACAATCATTATTTGGGATCGAAAAAGGACCTGTAGCAGCATTGAAGCTATTATTTATAGTTGTTGGTGCAGGGTTGCCACCTGTAGTAATTGAGTTTAAGTTGGTAATGAGCCCTTCGTCAAAACACAAGGTATCATTGTCGGGCCAAGCATTCAAGGTGGGTGCCACTGTTACGTCTATAAGAATGTTGTCTACAACGACTGGGCAGCCCGTACCCGAGGTACAGGGGCTTAGCATTAGTTCTACCTGTCCGGTGGTAGTAGGCGTAAAAACAGCATTAACATCGCTATTGTTGGGAAAAAAACTACCGCTTCCACTTACAATTGACCAAGTTTGCGCTGCACAGCTTTCAGGATTAATAATAGAACCAGCCAAATTGAACGCAGTCCCTGCACAAGTCGTAGCATCTGCTCCGGCATTAGCAACTGCAGCAACAGTAGTATTGATAGTTATAGGGCTTCGTTGGCTCGCACACAGGGTGGTCGGGTCGGTTGATTCCAAAAAATAAGTGGTCGTGCCAATCGGTGAAACTGAAATAGAATTGCCGCTACCTAATAAAGTGCCACCTGAGGCCGCATCCCACCAGCTATAACTACCCGAACCAGCACCAGAAGATGCAGAAAGGATAGTTGCACTTCCAGCGCAAACAGTTAGTGGGTTGGCACTTGCAATTGGAGGCAGCGGCAGCGGATTAATTGTAAGGTCAACTACATCGGTATTGTTGCAGGTGCCAAGGCTTGCCTGCACCGAAAAAGTTGCCGTACCGTTGGAAGAGGGACCACAACTAACGGTAGGATTTCCAACGGAGCTAGAACTAAAACTTATATCCGTACAATTGCTGATACAAGTCCAGTTGTAATTGGACCCGGCAGGTGCTGTAGGGCTGCCCCCTATAGTGATGCTTTCTCCAGCACACAATTGCAACGCTAAGCCAGCATCGACAGCTAAAGGACCTACGGTTACCACTACCTGATCGGTAAATATACAAGGTCCGTTTGTTACAGTAACTTCATAGGTTTCAGTGCCGCTTGCTCCACTATTGATGCTGACTGTCGGGTTAGAGGCATTCAAAGATGATATGCTGATATCAGGGTTGTCAGGTCCTACAACAGCCCAAGAATAGCTAGAACCGTTTGGTCCAGTAGGGGCGCCTCCAAGCAGTACACTACTCGGCGCACAGGCTGTTATGTCAGCCCCTGCATCCGGAAGAAACACTGGAATAACATTTACGGTAATTTGGTCCGTCAAACAACAAGCAGTACCTAATGCATCGTTACAAGCTGTAAGGGTGTAGGTAGTGGTTGCTGTGGGTGCTGCACTTGGGCTTTGGCAGTTGGCACAACTCAAGCCATTAATCGGTGACCAACTAAAAGTAGGGCCACCGTTAGCGACCAAACCTCCGGATATACTACCATTTAGTGCAACGGATTGTCCTTCACAAATAATTACATCTGTTCCCGCATTTACGCTAGTGGGAGCGGTACAACAGGGTACCTCTATGGTTAAGTCATTACAAGTAGCACCACCATAGCCGTCAATCATTACCCAAGCACAGTCGCCGGGGGCAAGCGTAACAGTAAACGAAAAACCATCAGCATTTCCGCCAGGATTAGATCCGAATTCCTGAAATCCAGGATTAGAACAGTCGACGTCCATATTATTGGGGTCACCCGTAAAAACAGCTCCTTGTACATTGCAATTGTTGAATACTTCGTCAATTACAATATCAATGGTAATACTGACCGAGCTGCTGTTACAGTATTCATACCAAACAGAGTTTTCGACCGAATAAGAGACATCCTGATCACCATCTCCATCTAAATCAGAACCTTGGTAGCAACATTGCCCACAGGACCCTGCTGCGGTTGTGGGGGTAGACCCTACGAAACCGGAGTTACTTAGGCTAAAATTGTCAGGACTACCACAAGGAAGTGATTGTATATTGTTAGGTTGAGCGTAGCTTAGGTTTAGGCATAGAAAATTAGCCAAGAAAAAAAGTAGAGTTTTTTTCATAGTGGGGATTTTTGTCAATAAAAGGTTCATTTCCAATTTACTAAAAAAAATAAATATTAAGGGATAATTTGCTAAATAAATAATTTAATGGCTTTGAACGATCTGTACTCTTTAAATTTTTCATGTGTATTTGAAAGCTACTTTAATCTTAATCCTAATCAGGGTCAATTGATAGAACGTAAAAATAAATATTGAATAATATTCTTTTAATACAATTCCTGTTTATAGTTTTGCATCGTTATTATCATTTAGAAAACAGATAAACGTGAAAAAAATTGCAGTACTTGGTGGGGGTCAATTGGGTCTTATGATGATTCGTTCTGCCATCGATTTTAATATAGAAGTAGCTATTTTAGATCCTAATCCCGAGGCGCCTTGTCAAAAGCTAGCGGCCTCTTTTGAAGTAGGGGATTTAGATGATTTTGATACGGTATACAATTTTGGTAAAAAATACGATTTAATTACCATAGAGATTGAACAAGTGAATACTAAAGCCCTTCAGAAACTAAGTGATGAAGGCATTAAAGTATATCCGCAGCCTCACATCATCGAAATGATTCAGGATAAACGTATTCAAAAACAATTCTATAAAGAACACAATATTCCTACGGCTGATTTCATCTTAACTGAAAATCTAGAAGATGTATTGACTAAGGCAGACTTTTTGCCGGCCGTTAATAAGGTAGGTAAAGGAGGCTATGATGGCAAAGGGGTACAGCTTATGCACGAAGTCGCAGACCTTCAAAAAGGTTTTGATGCCCCTGGTTTAATGGAGAAATTAATCGATTTTGAAAAAGAAATTTCAGTTATTGTTGCCCGTAACGAGCAGGGTGAAATTAAGGCTTTCCCTCCGGTAGAATTGGTATTTCATCCTACGGCTAATTTAGTGGAGTATTTATTAGCCCCTGCACAGATTGAATCTATTATTGCGCAAAGAGCCATAGAAATAGCTACTAGCCTTACCGAAGGGCTTGGAATGGTGGGCTTGTTGGCAGTCGAAATGTTTGTAACTAAAGATGGAGAAGTTTTGGTCAATGAAATTGCACCGCGAACGCACAACAGCGGTCATCAATCAATCGAAAGCAATATGACCTCTCAATTCGAGCAACACCTTAGGGCGATTCTTAATTGGCCACTCGGCGATACCTCTTTGATTATATCCTCGGCTATGATTAATTTGTTGGGTGAAGACGGTTATAAAGGTCCCGCTGTTTGTCAAGGTTTAGAAGAAGTACTCAAGGTGGCGGGCTGTCACATGCATTTATACGGCAAAAAAATAACCAAGCCTTTTCGTAAAATGGGGCATGTTACGATTCGAGATAAAAACATGCATCAACTCATGAACAAAATTGACTTCGTAAAAAAAACAATTAAATTTATAAGTAATGAATAAATCACCACTTGTTGGTATCATAATGGGCAGTCAATCCGACCTTCCTGTGATGCGTCCTGCAGCCGAATTTTTAGAAGCGGCTAATATACCCTTCGAATTAAGCATTGTATCTGCACATCGTACGCCGCAACGTATGATAGAATATGCACAATCGGCAAGAAGTCGCGGAATTAAAGTAATTATAGCAGGTGCCGGTGGTGCTGCACATTTGCCAGGAATGGTAGCATCGCTCACGAGTTTACCGGTTATAGGAGTGCCTGTTAAATCAAGAAATTCCATTGATGGCTGGGATTCTATTTTGTCAATTTTACAAATGCCCGGAGGAATACCGGTAGCAACTGTTGCATTAGACGGGGGTAAAAATGCCGGTATTTTGGCCGCATCTATCGTTGGTACTTTTGATGCAAAAACAGCAGATTACTTAGACAGTTACAAGCATGAACTCACCGATAAGGTCATGCGTTCGGTTGACGAACTTGATCGTAAGGGATGGAAATAAAAAA
>CAJQQM010000248.1 GCA_905480485.1 uncultured Aureispira sp. | reverse complement strand
GAAAATTCTTATTGAATGACGCTTGGCCTCCGGGTGAATTATTACACGCTGAAAAAGTAGACGATGTACCACTTGGAGTAGTTGTAAAACGAAGATCATCGCCCACAGCAGAAGCAGGCATAGCCTTTAGCAAAAAAGATTGGGCAAATGCCGCTGTGTTGCTTGAAGAAATTGTACAAAAGAATCCCAAAAACGAAAGTGCCTATTTGTTGTTGGCGCAAACCTACTCTTCAAATAGGGACTTCCCTAAAATGAAAGAAGCCCTAGATAAATTACTAGAAATTTCAGATCAATACTCTAATACATGGGGTATGCTTGGTGCATATTATCTTAATGTAGGAAAACAAGAAGAAGCTAAAAAAGCTTTCCTCCAAACAATCGAACTCAATTACAAATATACTTTTGGCAATTTTCAATTAGCTCGAATTTATGCTCAAGAAAATAATCTTGAAGCAGCTATCAAGTGCCTCGAACAGTTTGATGCCTATGGAGGCAAACCCGCACAGGGTTATGATTTGGGTATGCAAATAGCCCAAAAAACGGGAAATAATGCGCAATATTATTTCTTTTCTGCCAAAAAAATGTCGGTTAACAGAAATTGGGGCGAAGCAATGAAATTACTAAATAGCTGTTTGGCAATAGACCCTGAATACAAACCTGCTTTAAAAATGCAGCGTGATTATGACAATGCTGTCGAACAGCAATTATTTATCAATGCACTTAAAGAAAAAGCAAAGTAACTCAATGTACCCGAACCTTAGGGCAGGTCTTTATTAGTAGGAATTGCGCTTTGATTACCAATAATTCTGTGCTAATTGGTATTATTTTTTACAATTGATCAAAAAAACTTGTAAAAGGCTTTAAGGTTCTACTTATTTATTTATCTTTGCACCTGCATTTGATGTAAAAATTCCTTTTGAACCAGGCCCTTACATTTCATGCTCTATCAAAAGCATAATATTAAAAATCAATAATAAATTGTCATGAAAAAAGATATCCATCCGGAAAATTCACGTGTAGTATGTTTCAAAGATATATCAACGGACACTACCTTTTTGATCAAATCATCCGCTCCATCCGAAGAAACGCATACAGTCGATGGTGTCGAATATCCACTTATCAAAGTGGAGATTAGCTCTGCTTCTCACCCATTTTACACTGGTAAAATGAACTTTGTTGATACAGCGGGTCGTATTGATAAATTCAACAAGAAATTTTCTAAATTCGATAAATTTATCGTTGATAAGAAATAATTATCACGATAAACAATTAAAAAGGTTGACCTTACGAAGGTCAACCTTTTTTTTTGTCCCGATCTTCAAATATTACTTTCTAAACTTTTAATAATTCAAGATATACTTTTAATTTAGGATTACTATTTTAATTCCTGGACCAAGCCAAACAAATCGTAATGAAAAACTGTTGCCTACTCATTGCATTATTAACAACGATAAGCCTTAAGGCTCAAACTGCTATTAATATCTATGCAGATACAGCTTATGCTCCATTTCTATACGGCTTAGCATCCTTTGACCCTACCGACGAATCTGTTTTAATTTGGACACATCTAAGCCCCGACAGCAGTCAACAAACTGTAGTCAGCCTTGTATGGGAAGTAGCTACCGACAGCAATTTCACGACCATAGTTCAGACCGGAACAAGCAGCACTAGCGCTGCACGCGATTGGACGGTCGTAGTGGATGTTCAAAACTTGGCAGCCTACACCACTTACTTCTACCGATTTAGTACCAACAACAATAAATTCACGCGGGTAGGTCGTACAAGAACCGCTCCTAATAGTAGCTCAGCGACTGCAGACCACTTGAGAATGGGCGTCATTTCTTGCAGTTCTATATACTCTGGATTTTTTAATGCCTACGCACAACTTGCTGCTCGTCCCGACCTTGATGTACTCCTGCATCTAGGCGACTATATTTATGATTTTGTAGATGCAGACGAAGAAGTCCGGGTACCAAGCCCTTATCCGTCGAACCCTGTAGACAAAGCGGGTTGGAGAGCTCGTCAAAAATATTATTTGATGGATCCCGATTTGCGTGCCGCGCGTCAAATGCATCCTTGGATCGTTATTTGGGACAACCACGATACTGACTATAGTGGTTCTACAAGTCAAGCTGCTGATAGCCGTGCCGCTTTTTTAGAGTATGTTCCAATGCGCCTTACAGATACAACGGACAATCAAAAAATCTATCGTAAATTTAGCTACGGTAATTTACTCGACGTTTTGATGGTTGATATTTTGTTGTACCGAAATTTAGATAATCTACCTTCAGGCGACCCAAGTATTTTGGGTAATAACCAATACAGTTGGCTAACAAATGCCTTACAGAATTCAACCGCTAAATGGAAAATCATTGCTAATCAAAAAATGATGTGTGGCTGGTCTGTCGCCAATATTCCTCCCTTTTTCCCTGTAACTATAGGTAACGGTACAGTTCTAGACACCAAAAGTTGGGACGGCTACGACGCTGCTAGAGATCGTTTATTAGATTTTATTGAAAATAACGCGATAGACAATGTAGTTGTGTTGAGTGGAGATGCCCATGTATCAATGGCCTCTGATTTACACCAAGCCCCAACGGGTAGTGCCTATAATAGTAGTACAGGGGCGGGTTCGGTAGCTGTCGAATTTTTGCCTACTTCGGTAAGTCGTGGTAATTTTGACGAAATGGGCTATCCTGGATGGATTGTTACAGCGGTAGAGGGCTATATGGCAACCGCTAACCCCAATCAAGTATACTCCGATATTACACAACACGGATATGGCATTATTGACATGAAGTCCGATTCAACTGTAGCCGAATTTTGGTACTGCGATATATTAAGTCAAACCAATGCTCAAACCTTTGGACAGGGATTATTGGTAAAAGATGCTGAAAACCATTGGCATCGTACCGCGATGAACACGCCTAGCCCAGCCAAAGACTACAGTGCAACGCTTACGGGTATCAAACAATTAATAAGTAAAGCCAAAAACATTGATTTAACTGTTTATCCCAACCCTACTACGGACTTCTTCAAACTGAACTTTAGCTTAATGGAAGCGGATTATATACAAGTAGAACTCATCAATATAAGCAATGGCAAAACCATTCAAACGATTCATCAACAAGCCTATTCTGCCAATCGTAAACACGAAATACAAATAAATCTTGCCCAATGGCCCGCAGGTCAATATTTTATTCATCTGAAAGGAAAGCAACTAAAAGCAGGGACTTTCATCCAAAAAATTAATCCATAAAATATATGCAAGCTAGACGTTCTTTCTTAAAAAAATTAGGTTCATTGGCGCTTGTTGCGGGTTCCTCTACTCTATTGCCACGTTTTGCTAGGGCAAGTGATTGCTTCGAATATGAAAATCGTATGCATAAAGTAACCCTACTTCATACCAATGACGTACACAGTCGCATCGAACCTTTTCCGATGGATGGCGGCAAAAACCAAGGAAAAGCGGGTATTGCCAAACGTGCTGGACTCATTCAGCAGATTAGAAGAGAGGAAAAAGAAGTACTTTTGTTAGATGCTGGAGATATGTTTCAAGGCACTCCTTATTTTAATTATTTTGGCGGTGAAATTGAAATGAAATTAATGTCAAAAATGGGCTACGACGCTGCCACAATTGGCAACCACGATTTTGATGGGGGAATCGATGGCTTGCATAAACATTATAGCAAGCATGCAAAATTTGATTTAATCAACTGCAATTATGATTTTAGTAATACCATCATGCATGCTAGTTGCAAACCTTATCAAATATACCAAAAAGGGGCTATAAAAATAGGTGTCCTTGGTGTAGGTGTCGAACTCGAAGGCTTAGTACCCAATGTATTATACAAAGAGACTCAATATCTCCCCCCTATCAAACGAGCCAATGAGATAGCGGCGGTTCTGAAAAATGATGAACAATGCGATTATGTTATTTGCTTATCACACCTTGGTTATCAATATAAAAACAAAGTATCCGACAGGGTACTGGCAAAAGAAAGTGAATATATTGATTTAATAATTGGGGGTCATACCCATACATTTTTGGACAAACCTGCATTGGTACAAAACAAAGCTGGCCGAGAAGTTTTTATTAGTCAGGTGGGTTGGGCCGGAATTGTTTTGGGTAGAATTGATTTGTATTTTGAACAAAACTTTTCTTCAAAATGTATAGAATGCAAAAATTCTTTGATTTAAAAAAAAAGAATATTTAATTCCATCATACTAAAATATAGCCAAAAGAGTGCTTCAATATCTTATTAATACTAAGCTTGAGGCTTTTTTTATGCTTTAAAAAAAAAGAAGATTTTTTGAGCAAAAAATTTGGTTAATAATTTCTTAGTATTCGTGCCACTAGAAAGTGATTGTTTATTTTTTAATCCCATTTTTTTTTTAGACCTTAGCCTTACACCTCACGGTAATAGTTAAATTTCATTTATACTTTATCGCTACGTAATATTATTTGCCATCTTCCATCTAAGATAGCAAACCAGAATTTTAACCCCCATTCTTAAAGTAATTTTTTAGGACAATTATGAGCAACGATCACATCCAAGTCTGGAATAGATGCTTATCCAAAATAAAGGAAAGTGTTAAACCACAAAGTTTCTCAACTTGGTTTGTACCGATACGCCCACTACGGCTAGAAGGCTCTGTTCTTACCATTCAAGTCCCTAACAAATTTTTCTTCGAATGGCTAGAAGAACACCACGTAGAAACGCTTAAAAAAGCCATTCAAACAGAAATTGGAACGAACGCTGAACTAAAGTATCTTATTCCCAAAAAAACCGCTATAAGTCAGAATCCGAGTTTTAAGAAAGCATCGGATAATTTGAGTTCGGCTCAAGTCAAAGGAAATAAGATCAAAAATCCTTTTGTCATTCCGGGCATACAAAAAGTAAAAATTGACTCACAGCTAAATACTAATTACACCTTCGAACATTTCATTGAAGGTGATTGTAATCGCTTGGCGCGGGCCGCCGGTTTAGCTATTGCGAAGCGCCCTGGCAAAACAGCATTTAATCCACTAATGATTTTTGGTGATGTTGGTTTGGGTAAGACACATTTAGCGCAAGCAATTGGTAATGAAGTGCTCAATCAATTCAATGACAAAGCCGTGCTTTATGTATCTTCCGAACGATTTACCAATCAGTTTATTGATGCACTTAGAAATAATGCCATAACAGACTTCCTAAAATTTTATCAACTTGTTGATTTGTTGATTTTAGACGACATCCAATTTTTAGAAAACAAACAGAAAACGCAGGATATTTTCTTTTCGATTTTCAATCACTTGCATCAGGGTGGCAAACAACTCATTCTTACATCTGATCGCCCACCAAAAGAACTAGCTGGTATTGAAGAACGATTAATTTCAAGGTTTAAATGGGGGCTTTCTGCAGATTTACAGGTTCCATCTCTTGAAACAAGAATGGCGATTATTCAAAAGAAAATGGATAATGACGGCGTAAATCTACCGCCTACTGTAATGGAATTTGTTTCGCATAATGTTCGAACAAATGTACGCGAAATGGAGGGTGTCTTAATTTCAATTATTGCTCAAGCGGCCCTTAATCAACGGGAAATAGACCTGGATCTTGCAAAAGAGGTAGTCAGTAAGTTTGTCGACAATATATCCACAGAAATCACTGTTGAATTTATCCAAAAAATTGTCGCTGAACACTATGACATACCTATGGAAAAGCTAAAAGAAAAGACACGAAAACGATTTGTAGTCCGTGCTCGACAATTGTCTATGTATTTAGCCAAACAATTAAGTAACAAATCTCTGAAGCACATCGGCAATGCCTTCGGTGGGCGGGACCACTCTACGGTCATTCATGCTTGCCGTTCGATAGAATCTTTATTAGAAAATGACACGCGTTTCAAAACAGAGGTATCTGGACTAGCCAAACGGCTCAAATCTACCGGTTTATAAGCGCTTTAATTCGTTGGAAACAACTATTCTCATATTAGACAACGTATAAACGAAAATTATAGTTTTTTACTTTTTAACCTTCTCGTTTTTTACTTTACAAGAAAAACAATAACGTGATGCGTAAAAAAAATATCAAAGCCAGTTGTGAGATAAATGTAGCTGCCCATGAAGTATGGGCAAAGTGGACAACTGCTGAAGGTCTTCAATCATTCTTTGGAAAAGGAAACGACATCAAGCTAAGCATAGGCGGGACGTATGAAATATACTACCTGATGAACAATGAAGTGGGCTACAGGGGTTCAGAAGGATCCAAAATCTTAAGCTATCTACCAGGCAAAATGATTTCGTTTAGCTGGACAGCCCCTCCTCAGTTTCGAGAAATCAGAAAAGAAGAAAATAAAACTTGGGTTGTCTTAATAATAGATGAAATAGCCGCTAACAAAACTCAAATAACTCTGCACCACATGGGTTGGCCCAAAGACAGAACATGGGATAAAGTATACCGTTTTTACGAACATGCATGGGGCTTTGTACTACACGAGCTTAAAAAGAGTTTGGCTATATCTTAGACCAAAAAGTTGAATAAACCAGGATGATGATTTAAATGCTTTTCCAAAAAGTTTCTTTGTTCCATACGTTCTAACAAAGGCGCTAAATCAGCTGCATTTACAAGTTCAATCCCCACCATAGCAGGTCCCTTTTCTCGGTTATTTTTTTTGATATACTGGAAATAAACGATGTCGTCATTATCCCCTAAAATATCGGCTACAAATTCTTTTAGTGCACCAGCTCGTTGCGGAAAATTGATTATAAAATAATGCTTTAATTGTTCGTGTAATAAAGCTCTTTCCCGAATCTCCTCCGTCCTTGAAATATCATTATTTCCCCCACTTACAATGCATAAAACCTTTTTGTTTTGGATTAAATCGCCTAGCAAATGAAGTGCTGCTATCGATAAAGCACCCGCAGGTTCGACAACCATTGCCTCTTCGTTGTAAAGCTGTAGCATGGTTCTGCAAATGAGACCTTCAGGTACTTTTAATACCTGCGCAATATTTTCTTTACAAACACCAAAGGTTACATCCCCGACTTTTTTGACTGCGGCGCCGTCTACAAATTTATCTATTTTATCAAGCGCAACTGCTTTTTGTTGCGCAAAAGCAGCAGTCAAAGAAGCCGCCCCCTCAGGTTCTACAGCTATTATTTTGGTAGCAGGCGATAGATACTTAAAAACTGCCGATACACCTGCCGCCAATCCGCCACCGCCAGCCGGCAACAACAAATAATCAATGGCATCGCTACAATCATCCAATATTTCACAAGCAATTGTTGCCTGCCCTTCAATAATTTGAGGATCATCAAAAGGATGGATAAATGCTACTTGATATTTTTGACAATAACTTTTGGCTACCAACAAACTATCGTCGAATGTGTCGCCACTTAAATGTACCTCTACAAATGAACCGCCAAACATCTTGACCTGCGCAACTTTTTGTTTGGGCGTCGTTTCTGGCATAAAAATCCGGGCATGTACTTGTAATTTTTGACAAGCATAAGCTACCCCTTGTGCATGATTTCCGGCCGATGCACAAACAACACCGTTCTTTAAATCTTGGTCTGACAAACCCGATATCTTATTATAAGCGCCTCTTAGTTTGTACGATCGAACGACTTGTAGATCTTCCCGCTTTAACCAAATAGTAGCCCCAAACTTTTGAGATAAATTATGGTTAATAGTGGTCGGCGTTCTAAATGCAATAGACGCTAAGCGTTTTCTTGCTGCACGAATCACTTCCAAGCTAGGATAATAAGTTTGCGTTTTTGTTGACTGCATAAGACGGAAAGATTAGATAAAGGTAGGGCTTGTTAAAAGCCCTACCTACATGGTTTATTTTGCTCTGAGTTGACGTACTACTTTACCAGCCTGCCATAATTCAGATGCATTGATTTCAGCTAGTTCTTTTTCCAAACTTTCACGATAGTTCTCTTTCTGATTAGCCTCAATTACAATCGATGCTTCTTTGCCCGATGCAACGTCATTATAAAGCTCTTCAAATAGAGGCGTATTCAAATCTCTAAATTTATTTTTCCAATCTAGCGCTCCACGCTGTGCAGTAGTAGACGTATTGGCAAACATCCAATCCATTCCATTTTCAGCCACCAAAGGCATCAAGCTTTGAGTTAACTCCTCTACTGTTTCATTAAAAGCTTCTGAAGGACTGTGGCCATTTTTGCGCAAAACATTATATTGTGCTTCAAACAAACCTGCCAAAGCCCCCATCAACATCCCGCGTTCTCCCGTCAAATCAGAAAATACTTCTTTTTTGAAGTTAGTTTCAAACAAATACCCCGAACCTATACCAATACCTAAGGATAATGCTTTGTCCGTTGCTTGTCCTGTAGCATCCTGAAATACTGCAAAACTAGAATTCAAGCCTTTGCCTTCTACAAACAATCTTCTTAAGGATGTCCCCGAACCTTTAGGTGCCACCAACACAACATCTATATCAGTAGGAGGTACAATACTAGTTTGTTCTTTGTAAGTGATTCCAAAGCCGTGCGAAAAATAAAGTGTTTTCCCTGCCGTTAAGTAGGGCTTTACCGTATCCCAAGCAGCAATTTGCCCAGCGTCAGAAAGTAAATACATAACAACAGTTGCACGTTGACAAGCGTCCTCTAGGCTAAACAAACTTTCATTTTCTACCCAACCGTCTGCAAGGGCTTTATCCCAGCTTTTAGAATTTTTCCGTTGTCCAACGACGACATTAAAACCATTATCTCTTAGGTTTAGAGCTTGTCCTGGTCCTTGAACGCCATACCCTAAGACAGCAATCGTTTCATTTTTCAAAATATTTTTAGCCTTTTCTAATGAAAATTCTTCCCTTGTAACAACAGTTTCTTCTACTTCTCCAAATTTTAAAGTTGCCATTTTGATAATTTTTAATACTTGTTTAATTAATTTAATTTAAATGTTCAAGCTCTCCTAAATAGGCAGCTAATTCTTTCATCGGTTTGGTGATAGCGACCCTTCCTGAACGGGCAAACTCCAAGACGCCTACCGAGGCTAAATCTTCGAGAAATGCCTGTGTATCTTCCTTATAGCCTGTTTTTTCTAATACTGTAAAATCTTCAGCAAGTGATAATACGCGGGCATTGTGCTTGCGGACCAATTGTTCTGCATTGCTTTGACTCAGACTAGATGTCCTTATTTTGTATAAAGCAATTTCCTGAAAAATTGTTTCTTCATCTGTATGATAAAAAGCTTTGAGTACATCGACAATCTTTTCTAACTGACGTACCACTTTTAATACCTGTTCTTCGGTGGTTGTTAATACAATCGTATACCGATAAACATCTTTCACCTCCGATTCGGATGCAGTTATACTTTCGATATTTAAATGTCTTCGCGTAAAAATAATACTTACACGGTTGAGTAATCCTATGAAGTTTTCTGTAAAAATAGAAATTGTATACCTTTTCATAACGGTTGATTTTTAACGATAAAAATTAAACTAAACGTATATCCGAAACGGAAGCACCTGTTGGAATCATAGGGAATACATTTCCCTCTTTGGCCACCATTACTTCTAACAAATAAGCGCCATCATGCGCCAACATTTCGGCGATAGCGGCTTTCAGGTTATCTCGCATTGCAACGCGTTTGCCTGCGATACCATAAGCTGCTGATAATTGCACATAATCTGGACTCGAAATTTCGGTTTCTGAGTAACGTTTATCAAAAAATAATTCCTGCCATTGACGAACCATTCCCAAGAAATTATTATTTAAAATAATGATTTTAACTTGGGCATTTTCTTGCTTAATCGTCCCTAACTCTTGGAGTGTCATCTGAAACCCACCATCCCCAATGAAAGCGACAACTGTACGTTCAGGTTGCCCTATTTGAGCACCTAAAGCAGCAGGTAGCGCAAATCCCATGGTTCCTAAGCCACCACTTGTTACATTACTTTTAGAGTTATTGAACTTAAAATAGCGAGAGGCAACCATTTGATGCTGACCTACGTCTGTAACCAAGATAGCTTCTTGATGAGTCAATTCAGAAACAATTCGCACGACTTCTGCCATCGAAAGTTGTTCTTGAGTTGGATATAATTGAGCTTGCATCACTTTGTCATTCTCTACTTTCTCGAGGGCCCTGAAACTTTGTACCCATTCGTTGTGGTCATTGGCCTCCACCATTGTCGTTAAAGCTTTCAAACTTTCTTTAGCATCTCCCAAAACGGCAACATCTGTTGCTACATTTTTTCCTATTTCAGAAGGGTCTATTTCCAAGTGAATCACCTTAGCTTGTTTGGCATAATAATCTAAATTACCCGTCACCCGATCATCAAAACGCATCCCCACGGCAATCAAAACATCGCATTCATTGGTTTTAACATTCGGTGCATAGTTTCCATGCATTCCCAACATGCCAACATTGAGAAAATGATCGGTCGGCATGGCAGAAAGTCCTAAAACGGTCCAAGCAGCAGGAGCGCCTATTTTTTCAAGGAAAGTTTTTAATTCTTGTTCGGCATTCGCCAGAATTACACCTTGCCCGACCAATACGAATGGCTTTTTAGCCTTATTTATAAGTGCTGCTGCTGCTTCAATTTGTCGATTATCGAGGCGCGGTGTAGGTACATAGCTTCTAAGATATGTACAAGGCGTATACAATAAATCAAAAAGTTCGAATTGCGCATCTTTGGTAATATCGACTAAAACCGGGCCCGGCCTACCTGAAGCTGCAATATAAAAAGCTTTGGCCAGTGCTTTTGGGATATCGGCAGCTTTGGTTACCTGGCAATTCCATTTGGTGACCGGCATCGAAATACCGACCACATCCGTCTCTTGAAAGGCATCCGTTCCTAAGAGAGAGGAATGTACCTGCCCTGTAATACAGACCAAAGGAGTGCTGTCAATCAAAGCATCTGCAAGCCCTGTAATAAGGTTTGTAGCACCCGGACCTGAAGTAGCCAAACATACGCCTGTCTTTCCAGAAACTCTAGCATAACCTTGGGCAGCATGAATTGCCCCCTGTTCGTGTCGACTTAAAACATGATTAATCTTGTCTTTGTAGCCATACAGCGCATCATAAACCGGCATAATTGCCCCTCCGGGATATCCAAAAATAGTGGCAACTTGTTCTTCTAGAAGAATCTTAACAATGGCCTCTGCTCCACTTACATTTAATGCTTGTAGTTGCTCTTTTTTTTCTAGGGTTATTGTTTTCATTGTTGTTGAATTGATATTTTTGATGATTGGTTGATTCACAGTTAAAAAGATGACTAAATGAAAAAGCTTATCTATCGGTAGTACATCCTTTGGAGGCCGAGGAAACAGTTTGAGCAAATTTCCATAGGTAACCGTTCTTTGCTTTATTTTCGGGGGCGTTCCATACTGCTTTTCGACGCGCAAGTTCTTGATTGTCTACATCCAATGAAATGCTGTTGGATACCGCGTCGATAAGGATGGCATCTCCGTCTTGAACCAAGGCAATTAAACCACCCTCATAAGCTTCAGGAGCAATATGACCGACAACAAATCCGTGCGTACCACCCGAAAACCTTCCATCGGTAATCAAGGCAACATCTTTGGCTAATCCGGCACCCATAATTGCAGCCGTTGGTTTTAACATTTCAGGCATTCCAGGCCCTCCCTTTGGCCCAACATAACGGATAACCACCACATCACCTTTTTCTATTTTACCCTCGGCAATTGCTGTATTGGCATCCGATTCGCTGTTAAATACTTTTGCATAGCCCTCAAAACGTTCGCCTTCTTTACCTGTTATTTTTGCCACCGAACCTTCTGCTGCTAGGTTTCCATA